>JBGVOJ010000195.1:0-5509 GCA_045126415.1 Eubacteriales bacterium
CCACCGATTCTGCGGAGAGAAACGGAAAATATTATTTTTATTTTTCACATCAGCAGAAATGTACCGGCGTGGCTGTCAGTGAAAACGGGCCTGCCGGTCCTTATCGGGATGCACTGGGAAAACCGCTTCTGCCGCAGGGACTGGTCGATACCGCTTGTTACGATCCTGCAGTATTTATCGACGATGACGAAGCGAAGACTCCCTATATTCTGTTCGGCTACACTGTAATGGGTAAAAAATACTATATCGCCCGCCTGAACGAAGATATGATTTCTCTTGCGGAAGCTCCTCGTCCTATTGAAATGATTAACGGATGGCAGAACGATGCGGTATGGCTCACCAAACGAAACGGGATTTATTATCTGAACAGTCATGAAGGGGACTATGCCGTTTCGGACAATCCCTACGGTCCCTATACCTACCGCGGTAAATTCTGCAGAGATGCTCACGTGGATCACGGGACTTTTTTCACCTATCACAATCAAACCTATCTTACATACGGTGTTCCCGAAAACTGGGGCGAAGAACCTGCCGATCCTTTCTACCGCACGACAAAGATGGTGTATGCGCACTATAAAGAAAACGGAGATATTGTCACGGATGAATTTATAACAAAAGCAGGAGTCGGTCATTATGACACATCGTGGGACATAATCAAAGGCGAATGGTATTTTGCCGCTTCTGACGGAACCGTAAAAACGGAAAACAGTACCGGTTTCGATATCCGCGGTATCCGGGACGGTTCTTATCTGTATTATCCGAATGTCAGCGGCATGGTACAGAACGCATTGCTCTGGCTGCACGCAGTCAACCCGTCCGAACACCCCTGCAGTGTGGAGATACGTGAGAGCAGTCCGTTCGGGCATATTCTGGGATGCTGTTCTGTCGGACGGCGTACGGGTACACAGAATGAACCTGCGGAAATTCCGTGTCGTCTGGAAAACACGTTCGGTACGCACAACCTTTGTTTCGTTTTCCGCGGTGAAGGAGAGAATCTCCTGCATTTTGACGGATTCCACTTTGAGCAGATCAAACCATAATCCGGAACCCACAACAGAGATGAAATCAGGAGATGACAAAATGTGTCACCCCTGATTCTGATAACCACCGACAACACAACAGGCATACCGTACATCATTTCTGATGACAACGGTATGCCTGTTTTTCATTTTAGCGCCGGTATATCACACCATATCGGCGGAGTGTATAAACACGGTGTGAAAATGCAGGAATCTTCCAAAGAATGCTCCGCTGTTTCCGGAACAGGATGTTCTTCCCCACCCGGAAATGCAGAAAACTGTTATTATTATGAACAAACAGCAGACAGATGCTGATTTCAAAAACAGTAAAATGCAGAATACTGTTATTTTTGCATGTAAATCTGCAGAATATTTATAGACATTCCCTATCAATTGATAATATAATTGTATTGAAAAGGTGATAAATCATGTTCTATAAACCATATTTTGAAAAGTCCGATATCCGATACCGGAAAAGTGCGCTTCCGATCGCCTGCTATCGTCTGCAGAATACGGTGATTTCCGATGATTTTTATACGATTACGCCAAACTGGCACAACGAAATGGAATTGCTCTATTCGGAAGCGGCGCTTACCCTGCATATCAACAATCAATGTTATGATGTAATACCGGGTGACATTTTTTTCATCAACCCGCGGCAGATTCACCGTGCCTTCCGGAAAAGCCCCGGAGAAATTTACGCTGTTGTTTTTGATCTGAATCTTCTGAAGCTGCCGACGGAAAATGATCCCGCCAACACACTGATTGACGAGATCATTCATCAAAAGAAACAGTTCTGTGTAAAACCGGAACAAAACACCGGATTTCATTCCGAACTGCTTCCGGCTATCCGGAATATCACAGAATGCAGTGACCGATCTCTGGAAGCCGGAGCGGAAAGCTATCATATTCTGTCCTGTCTGTACAGCATTATGGCGGCAAGCTGCCGTGTCGGTTTTTTTGAGGACATACCGGCAAACACGCTGAACAGCATACAGCATATCACGACGCTTATTGACTATATCAACGTGCACTATGCGGATGAACTGACCGCGGAATGTCTGGCAAAACGGATCAATCTCTCACCGACGGCTCTGTATTCCCTTTTCCGGGATTACATCGGAGTCACTCCGGTGAACTATATCAATTCTGTCCGGATCCGTGAATCCTATCGTTTTCTCGAACAGGGGATGCGTGTTACGGAAACCGCAGTCGCGGTGGGACTTCCCAATGTCAGTTATTTTATTAAAATCTTCAAGGATTCGACCGGATTAACTCCGCTGCAGTGGATCAATCGAAAAAAACAAAAATAAATCAAATCAGGAGGAAAAAGATGCAGACAAACATCGACATCACCCATATTCCGTTCAGCCGGTACGGTGCCTATGTTTCCGTCACGCGGAACGAAGGAAAAGACGGCGAAGGGGACGCGAAGGAACTCGTCATCCACAGTGTCCGCCGCCGCTTTGAGGAAAGTCCGACCTTTTCGCTGACCTTCGGAAAGGACATCAATCAGCCGGACGATTTCACCTGCACTGCGGAACCCGCCGTTCTCCGTGTGGAAAACGCAGACGGCCATGCCGACATCTACATCCGCGACGACGATACGGTTGTAATCGACAGTTACGGGCTTGATATCCGTCTGAAGCTGCTTCACTGGGGCTACGGTGCGGAAAACGGTGACCGGACATTCAAACTGATTTCCGGAGTACGCAGTCTGTTCCACACGATCGCCGTCCCCTGCGGACACGCGGTACTGGACGGTCCGTACGACAATATGCAGCGCAACCGGAAAACCCGCCTGGCAGTGGACTGCGAAAACGGCCACATCCGCATGGCACTCGCCATCAAGTCCATGCAGCCGAAGAGCATTTCTCTGCCGATCTGTCCCGAAGAGGAAATTTCCGCGATCCGCGCCGAATGGGAAGCATTCCTTGCGGAAATGCCGGACAAGCCTGCACCGGACCCGGAAACCGATGTATTCGTTCGCGTTACATGGTACAATCTCTGGTCCTGCTTTGTCCGCGCGGAAGGATGCTACGTCAGCGACACCATGCTGATGGCAAAAAAATTCATGACCTCGACATGGAGCTGGGACCATTGCTTCAACGCACTTGCAATGGCAAATTACGCGGACGAAGTTTCCGCAAAACAGTTTGCACTGAACCAGTTCTCGGCACCGTTCCATCATCAGACGGACATGGGCGTTCTGCCGGATATGTGGAATCCCGATGTGGAAACCCGCTGGGGAACCACCAAGCCGCCGATCCACGGATGGTGCTTCGCCCGCATGATGGATCGCTTCACCTTTACCGAAGAAGAACTCCAGACGGTTTACGGATATCTTGAAAAATGGACGGGCTGGTGGATGAACCACAGCGACACCGACCACGACGGTATTCCGGATTATCCGCAGGGATGCGACAGCGGCTGGGACAACTCCACCCTGTTCGACATCGGTTTTTACCTCGAATCCCCCGATCTTCCGGCATTCCTGATCCTTCAGATGCGCACACTTGCAAGAATCTCCGCGGAACTGGGCAATGCGGAAAAGGAAATTTACTGGGAAAACGAAGCCGAAGCATTGATGCGGCGTTTCCTCGAACACAGCTGGAACGGCGAACGATTTGTCGCAAAGCTGAGCAATACGCACGAATACGACGAACATCCGACCAGTCTGCTATCGCTGATGCCTCTTGTACTCGGCGATCTGCTGCCGGACGAAATCAGCGGAAAGCTGGCGGACGTTCTGGAACGCGACTTCCTCACCGAAAACGGTCCCGCAACGGAAATGCCCGCAAGTGAAAAGTATGACCCCGACGGATACTGGCGCGGTCCGATCTGGGCACCGACAACCTATCTGCTGGTGGACGGTCTCCGCAGATGCGGTCAGGATCGTCTGGCGAAAACCATTGCAGAACGGTACTGCAATATGTCCTGCCGCAAAGCGAAGGGCAACTACGAAAACTTTGACGCACTGACGGGGCTCGGCAGACGCGCACCGGGGTACACCTGGGCGGCGAGCGTTTATATGATGCTCCACTGGGAATATGGCTGCTGATACGGAACAGCATAAGGAGGTCAGGTTATGAAGAAAATACAGCGTAAAGAATGTCTGGATTATGAGCTGATCCTCGAATGGAAGGAGACACTTACCGGAGAAATCCGTATCGATTATGCACAGGATTCCGAAGGAACCCATCATGCGATCCTGCAAATTGCCCCCGACGGTGTGAAAATGCTCGTTCAGACCCCTGAGGGAGAACAGGTGCTGAAACATGATCCCCATGTTCTGTATGGAAAAGTTCTCTTTACACGGCGCGGAAATTATGCCCGCGCACGGTACGGCAGCCGTGAAATGTGGCTTCAGGGCGGAACCGGCGAATGGTACGGACACTATATGGCAGAGGAAGCCGTTCTGACCGTGGAAGACCGGAACGATGAACTTACCGGCTGTATTTATTCGTCACTGGAATGGCTCAAAGCACCGGAGGCTCCGGTGGTTTCCGCCGGGGAAGACGGGACATTCTATGAACAGCAGATCATCGGCGGTGCGGTCATTGAACACGAGGGCATCTGGTATATGTATTGTATGTCCGGCGTGAAAGGAACCGAGGAAGGTGCGGCAGACCGTGTGATCGGTCTGTGTACCTCACCCGATCTGAACCACTGGACGGTACATCCCGAGCCGCTGATCGCCCCCGGCATTCTCGGAGTGAAAGGAGAAAATCTCTACCCCAATGCCTGCATCAAAACAGAAGACGGAAAATTCGTACTGTTCTTTTCCGCACAGGCATTTCCGCAATGGATCGGCGTTTACGCAATGATCTCCGATTCTCCTGCCGGACCGTTCACTCTTCTGTCGGACGAACCGGTGATTCCTCCGCTTCACGGCAGAGCACAGCATGAGTTCGATCTTGTGAAATGTGATTTACCGCAGGGAAAGTATCTCCTGTATCTGACCACATTCACTCCCGGAGACGGAAAACGGAAACCCGGCGACCGCGGGATTCTGTATTTCAGCGACGACCTTCTGCACTGGCATATGGATAAAGACATCGGAATGTTTCATCCGGAAACATCCGACGGGTGGGATTGTGAGCATGTCAGAACCCGCAGTCTGACCCGGATCGGAGACACATGGTATCTGTGGTACGAAGGTGTGGGCTATAGGAGAACGCCGAAAAGCGATTACGAAAACAACAGTGCCTTTGTCAATCACGAATGGTGGGTCACCGTCGGACTTGCACGTTCCAAAGACCTCAGAAACTGGGAGTACTATCCCCGGAATCCCTGTCTGGTTCAGCAGGGACAATCCGCCGACCGTTACGACAACCGCTGGGTCGGCTGGCCGCGGATGGTCATTACCGACGGCAAAGGGTATGTCTTCCATTCCGCGAGCGGAACGAAGGTTCATGTCGGCCTCAGAACCATCGAAATTGACAGGCTGACCGACTGGGATAACGAAGGCGGATTCAAAGAAATCCTGT
>JBGVOJ010000196.1:0-12835 GCA_045126415.1 Eubacteriales bacterium
CGCCGCAGATCATCGAGGCTGTGAAACTCGCAAAAGCGGGCGGACTCACACTCCCCGTTGTCTGGAATACGGGCGGGTATGAGCTTCCGGAAACAATCCGGGAACTTGCGGGGACGGTCGACGTGTTCCTCACGGATTTCAAGTACGCCTCGCCCGAAACCGCCGAACTTTATTCCGCAGCGAAGGACTATCCCGGAATTGCCGCGCTGTCACTCGCGGAAATGCACAAAATCACCGGAAACTGCGAATTCGACGGAAACGGCATGATGACGCGCGGGATCATCGTACGCCATCTCATCCTGCCGGGACACCGCGCGGATTCCGTCGACGTTCTGCGGAAAATCGCAGAAACGCTTCCTGTGGAAAACATCAGACTTTCGCTCATGGCGCAGTATACACCGGAATTTCTGGAGAACGATCCTGTGGGAAAGTACAAAAAAATCCGCCGCCGGATCACCTCGTTCGAATACAAAGCCGTCCTTGACGAAGCAAAGCGGCTCGGGTTCGACGGCTATTCGCAGGAACGTACCTCGGCGACAAAAAAATACACCCCCGATTTCTGACAGAAAAACCATCGGATAAAATCTCATCCGTCCGCGCAGACTATAGATACAAGCGCAGCCGAAAGGAGAATTTCCGATGGAACAGAACCGCAGAAATCAGCCGCGGATGCACCATAACCAGATTTTCACGGACGACATGCCGCTCGGTCTGGGGATGGCGCTGGCACAGAACCCGTCCGCTCTCGACCGTTTTTCCCAGCTGAACGAAGACGAAAAACGCGAACTGATCGGCAGCGTACACGGCATCCGCTCCAAAGAAGAAATGCGCGCCTTCGTCGACCGGTTTGCCGGCGCGGACGACGCAAGACTGATCCTTTGATTCCAATTCTGACCGAAGGGTACAATCATGAATGTTGAGACCGAACGAAAATATCTGATAAAGTTTCCCGACCTCGCATACCTCCGCACCGTGGACGGCTGCCGTGTTCTCGAAATGCGCCAGACCTACCTCGACCGCCTGCCGGATGAACCGCAGACGGAGCGCCGTGTCCGCTCGATCACCGAAAACGGTGTGACCTCGTACGTGTACACGAAAAAATCCCCGCGCGCCTACCTCAGCCGGTTTGAGGAGGAACGGGAGGTATCACGCGAGGAGTACGACCTTCTCCGGAAAGACGCGTATTCGGAACTCATCAAGACCCGTTACGCGTTCCCGTTGGCCGGACACGTGATGGAGATCGACGTGTATCCGCCGGAAATCGGCGGGGAGACGTTCGACGGATACGCCATCCTCGAAGTGGAGATGGACGACCCGGACGAAGCGGTGGAATTCCCGGAATTTCTGGAGATTGTCCGCGAAGTCACGGATGACAAGCGGTATCATAATAAGACACTGGCGAAAAAATTGAAGTAAAAATGCGAAAACCGTTCACCGGATTGGCGAACGGTTTTCTGTTGTTTATCGGTTGTTTTACACTGCCGTGGAGTGTTCCGTCCGGTGCAGGATGTCCTCCTGTACCGCGCGGTCGAGTTTGGTAAAGTACGCACTGAATCCCGAGACACGCACAACCAGTCCGGCGTATTTTTCCGGATGCTCCATCGCATCTTTCAGCGTCTCGCGGGAAACGCAGTTAATCTGCACTTCCTGTCCGCCTCTCGCGAAATACACCTTCAATGCCGCCAGAAGTGCCGCGCGGTTTTCCGGTTTCTGCAGCATATCTTCCGTGTACTTCTGGTTCAGCACCGTACCGCAGGAAACCAGCCTGTAATCCGGCTTCGACAGCGACAGGAACACCGCCGTCGTGCCGCTCTGATCCATGCCGTACGTCGGGGACGCCGCATCGGACAGCGGAACCTTTGCGTGACGTCCGTCCGGAGTCGCGCCGATACCCATGCCTGCATATACGCTCGCGGTGTTGCTGGCAATCGCGGTATAGTACGGACCGCCGTCGGGAGTACGGTATTTCGAGAAAATTTTGTCGAGATAATCGACGTACCAGACCGCATATTTATCGACAAAATCATCGTCGTTGCCGTATTTCGGTGCGTTGATCAGGTGAGCCTGTAAGGTCTCGTATCCCTTGAAGTCCGCCGCCATCGCGTCGCGCAGCTCGGTCAGCGTGAAGAGTTTTTCGTTGAATACGCATTTTTCAATCGCCGCGAGGGAGTCCGCCACGGTGCCGATGCCCATGCAGCCCGCGCCGTGTGCCGACGGATAGTGCGCGCCGCCGTCGTTGATGTCCATCCCGCGGGCAATGCAGTCGTCGCAGAACAGGGACATGAACGGGTCGGTGTAATTCTTCCGGTTCAGGCGGTCGTTGTTGTTTTAGAACACCGTGACGTATTCCGCCGCCGCGAAGTCCAGCTGCTCCTCAAACGCACGCATGAAGTCGTCCATCGTCGCAAAACGTGCCACGTCGCCGGTGTCCACGCCGAGATAATGCTCATCGATCAGGGACTTTCCGCGGAAGAACACGGCTTCCAGGTATTCCGGCACGTTGAACCGTCCGTCCGACCACGCCGGCTGTTTGCCGGGGATAAAGTTTTCGATGCATCCGACGAAGCAGTAGTTCCGCGCATCCTCGAGGGTATAGCCGTGACGGGTCAGTGCGGGAATGTTCACGCGGTCGTTCATGAGCGCGGGATAGCCGAGGCCCGTACCGATAACCTGCAGGCATTCGTCAAGGAATTCGTCCGGCATGCCTTCGTGCAGACGTGCGGACAGATTCGGACCGGGGATGTTGCAGTCGCGCACGGCGTGCAGGATGATGTAGCTGAGCTCGTTGATGCCTTCGGAACCGTCCGGTTTCACACCGCCGATGGCGATGTTGACCACATCATCCCCACCGAGCCAGCGCGATTCGCCGATCTTGATGAACGTGGACGCAAACAGAATTTCCGCTTCCCTGTCGGTGTGAATTCCGGCTTTCCTGACGTGGAGGTAGTACGGATAGAGGTACTGGTCCATCCGTCCGAGAGCCATCGCGAACTTGCCCATCTGCAGGAACGTCAGATGCACGAGCCACGTCAGATTGAGCGCCTGACGCAGGGTAACGGGCGCATCCCACGCGATCACGTCAAGGTCGTCCGCCAGTGCGGCGAGGTTTTTCCGGCAGGTTTCGTCGGACGTTTTGTCTGCGGCTTCCCGTGCGGCGGAGGCGTGATTCTTTACAAAGACGGCAAACGCCGCGAGAACCTGCTTCTGCGTTTCGAGGAAAGCGATCTTTTCGGGTTCGTCCGCGTGATTCTCAATAGATTCATGAATCCGCGCCATCGTTCCGCCGATCCCGTCCGCGAGGAAGCGGTCGTAACCGGGTGCAAAATGGTCGGCGTTGGTTGTGAAATTGCGCGTCCCGTACGAACCGGCAATGTCGCGGGAACGGATCACTTCGGTGCGGTCGTATTCCGCCGCGAAGCAGCCCATGCGGGAACCGGCGACGAGGTCGTGTTCGTACACCTTTGCCGGATAATTTTCGAGAAGGTACGCCAGTGCCGCCGCCTTTGCTTTCGCGGGCTTTTCGCCGAAGTACATACGATAACAGCGGTACCGGAGAAGATCGGGGATGATATACTCACCGTCCGGACGAACCGCAACGGCCTGTTTCAGCTGTTCAAACATGATGGTTCCTCCTGTTTCTGTACGATCAGAATGCAATCGCTTCGATTTCCTTCGCTTTTTCTTCGGTCACGGGCATCGTTCCGTCCGCCACCTGATACAGCTCGCCGTGGGTCTTCACGATGCCGTCGAGGAATTCCGTGTACGGTCTGGAACAAACGTCGAGTACGCCGATCTGGTAGTTTTCGCCGTCGAAGCGTCCGAGATACGCCTGATCGTACAGGATAAAGTAGTGTGCGCCGAGGCACATCGGATGCGCCGCCGCACGGTGCATATACCGGCGGTACGCCACGCCGCGTTCGTACTGATTTTCCACGCCGCGGAGTCCGGTCGCGTCCATGCCGCGGTCGAGTGCGCCGAAGTGGAATTCCCCGATGATGACGGGCTTACCGGTGATCTGCGAGAAGTTTTCGATGCTGTCCCACGGATCCATGGAATAGCAGTTGAACGAGAAAACGTCCGTATATTCACAGCCGGCGGCAAGAGCCTTGCTCGACAGCCATGCGTAGCGGATACCGAGATTGAGGTGGTTCGGATCGGCACGCCGTGCCGCTTCCGCGGGAATGCGGATATACCGGCGGATCATTTCGACGGAGCATTCCATGAGATCATCCATCGCCGCCTTGCCGATGTCCGCCGCTTCAAACGGCGTGTACAGCGCGCCGAACGAAGCAAACTCCGCGCCCCACGCTTCGTTGAGCTTCGCAATATCGCCGTATTTCTTCGTCAGTTCGCCGACGATGTAGTCCTTGGAGTACAGTTTCACTTCCTGTGCCATCGCATGTGCAGCAATGTTGATGTTATCCACAAATGCCCACGCCGGTTCGTTCGACATGAAGTAGCCGAGCAGGTACGGATCATCGCGCTTTTCGTCGAGGAAGTGTGCCCATTTTTCCGCGGAGTCCTCGAATTCCGGTGAAAAAACGTCCGGGAAGTCGCGGAAAATGCAGGTGGATGTGCGCGGATAGCCCCATCCGATGATGACGTACGGGAGTCTTTCGCGGTCGATGAACCGCTTGTCGCTCCAGCACGCGACGGTGTTGCATCCCCAGCTGACGAGCCGGCGGCGGATCATGTCCGCCCAGATATTGAAGTAGTCCTCGCCGAACGCCATCGATGCGTTGTGAACGAAATAATTGAAGTTTTCGGTCGGTCTTCCCTGCCACTGGCTGTTCGACCAGCCGGTTTCTCCCTTCGGCGGAAGATCTTCGCACAGGGACGTGATGCCCGTGAGGTTGCACTGGTCACCGAGATTGACGCAGTCAAAGCCCATCGAGAAAAACGCGTACCCGTCGGGGTCGCAGAGCCACCAGCGTTTTCCGTCGTTGTGGAGAGAGAAGTAGCCGGTGCCCTCTTTCAGTTTTTTACCCGTCCAGCCGCCCCATGCGGAGCGTTCGGGAAGCGGTTTTTCGGTCGTGTCAGCCGCTTCGGCACGGAGAGCAGTGATCATTTCCCGGGCGGATTCCGTCTTGCCGGGCCATGTCGTGCCTTTTTTCTGACCGAGCGCGTCGACCATCTTCATTTCCGCAAGCGGATAGTCGGGCTCTTCATCGAGGATACGGACGTTTTCGATTTTCAGGATGAGGTCAACGGGCGTTTTGTCCACGCAGATTGCAAATTTCTGCAGGCGGTCAAGGTGGACGGGATGCCCGTGTACAACGGTTTTCAGCTTGCCGGGGGTACGGGGCATGAACAGATCGTTTGCGAACAGCGCGGAGAACGGGAGCGCCACGCGGGTCGGAAGATTCGGCAGCAGCCCCATCTTGATGTTCAGGTCATACTGGTTCGAAGAGGTTTCCCAGAACTGCCAGCACACGCCTGCCGAGCGTTCGCCGCAGACGGTGATGTCCATCGAAAGATACTGTTCCGGACGGATCACCTCGCCGCAGAACGTGCCGCGCGGGAATTCGATGAAGACGGAGGAAGCGCCGCCTTTCGGGAAAAGATAGCGGTCATCCCCGAGCACGGTCGAACGCCACGGCCGGAAGGTCGCCATATCGAGAGTTTTCATGTTGGTTTCCTTTCTGTATACTGCATATTTTTCTGGATTCATTGTAACATAAACCGTCCGTCTTGACAAGGTATAACCACAAATTCATTGACAAAACCGTGCCTGTCCTGTATAATGAAAACATGAATTTCGTCAATCTTATACAAAACGGAGGTATTGCCATGACCAATCACGCCTTCACCGGCACATGGATCACCGACGCGGAGTTCGCCGCACTTGAGCCGCGCAACGTGTTCCACCGGCAGCTTGAGAAAGTTGATCTTCCCTGCAATGAGCACCGTAACCGCCACATCCTCTTCCGCCGCACATTTGACGCGGATGTTCTCCCGAAAAACGCCGTCATGTACATCACCGCGGACGACTATTATAAACTTTACATCAATGGTACCTTCGTCACGCAGGGACCCGCACCGGCGTACCATTTCGCGTACGGGTACAATGCCGTCGACGTGACGCCGTACCTCCGCGAAGGCAGAAACACCATCGCCGTCCACACGCTGTATCAGGGACTCATCAACCGTGTCTGGGTCAGTGCCGATCAGAGACACGGTCTGCTCTGCGACCTCGAATTCGACGGAAAAACCGTCCTGTCAAGCGACGGCAGTTTTCTCACGCATCCGCACACCGGCTATACCGAAACCGGAACGGTCGGCTACGCGACACAGTTTCTGGAAACTTACGACTCCCGTTCGCCGGAAGTGGGTTTCGAACAGCCGGACTTCGACGATTCCGCATGGACGAATGCTCTGCCGCGCGAAATCCTCGACTACACCGTCGTTCCGCAGCCGACAAAATCGCTTGTTTTTGAGACGATCGCGCCGGTTTTTGCGGAAAAACGCGAAGGAAACCGTCTGTTTATCGACTTCGGCGCAACCTACGTCGGCTATCTGAATCTCACGGCATCGGGCAAACCCGGGGATGGCATCACGATCCGCTGCGCGCAGGAACTCGACGAAAACGGCGATGTCCGCTATGCGCTCCGTGCCAACTGCAAATACGAAGAAGACTGGATTCTCGGGGATGGCATCTCCACCCTCGACTGGTTCGATTACAAGTCCTTCCGCTATGCCGAGCTGACCCTTCCCGAAGGATGCGAAGTAACGGACATTTCGTTCGCGGCGCGGCACTATCCGTTTGCACTGGCGACTTCAATGAAACCGGAATACCGCGACGACGAAAAACTGCAGAAAGTCTGGAACCTCTGCGTGAATTCGCAGAAATACGGCGTGCAGGAAGTCATTCAGGACTGCATGGAACGCGAAAAGGGCTTCTACGTCGGCGACGGCTGCTACACCGCGCTGGCGAACCTGATTCTGACGGGCGACGACTCCATCGTCCGCAAGCTGATCGACGACGCGTTCCGCTCGACGTTCATCACGCCCGGCATGGTGACCTGTCTCGACTGCGCGATGATGCAGGAAATCGCGGAATATCCGCTGATGCTGATTTCGCTGATTCTGTGGCACTACCGTGTCTGCGGTGACCGGGACTATCTGGCGAAGAATTATCCCGGCATCTGCACCCTGCTCGACTCCTATCGTACGGACTACGAACGTGCGGGACTTCTGCGGGATCTCGACAAATGGTGCGTGGTCGAATGGCCGGCAAATTTCCGCGACGGCTACGACGTGGACATCACGGAAGGCAAGGTCTGCCATGAGCCGCACGTCGCGCTGAACGCGTATTATATTGAAGCGATCCGCTGCACGAACAAAATCGCGGCAATCCTCGGCGAAGAACCGTACCGCGACGAAAGCGAACTGGTGAACGCCTTCCTTGCCGCATTCTATGACAGCGAACGCCACCTCTTCACCGACAGCAGCGTATCGACTCACGCCAGCTACATCGGCAATGTTCTCCCGTTTGCATTCGGTCTCTGCCCGGACGACGAATGCACGCAGAACATCCTCGACTGGATCGGACGCCGCGGCGTGACGGGCGTTTCCTTCTTCGGCGCGTTCCCGCTGAAGTACGGTCTGCTCCGTCAGGGACGCCGTGACATCGCGGAAAGCATGCTCCGCGACGACAACGCATGGCTGCGGATGATCCGAGAAGGCGCGACCACCACCTACGAAGGCTGGGGCCGCGACACCAAATGGAACACCTCCCTCTTCCACCTGACCCTCAGCGACGCCGCCGTCTTCCTCGCCGATATGGATACGGAAGCAATTTTTGAATGATTATGTTTCGTAGGGAAAAATCTTTTTAAAGGTTTTTCCCTACACCTCTTTCCCAAAAAACTTCATTTGAAAAAAATCATAAAAAATTTCAAAAAAGTTTTGAAAAGGTATTGACAAACGACATCGAGTGTGGTATTATATAGAAGCGCAAGGGAAACAACCCAAGCGAAATAAAAAAAACGATGCGCTACTAGCTCAGTGGATAGAGTGCCCGGCTACGAACCGGTAGGTCGCAGGTTCGAATCCTGCGTGGCGCGCCATCAACGGATACCGAAAGGTGTCCGTTTTTGTTTGGCGTGACCTACGACAGACCTTCCGGAGAAATCCCGAAGTTTTCCCCTCTGTGTCTGCAACAAAAAAAGACCCGGTCTCCCGCGTCATGAAAAACATCCCGAAAATCAGAGTGACCCTTGATCATAATCTTTCTTCACAGATTACAATCAAGGGTCACTTGTGATTCTTGATATCTAACATCTTATTATCCTCTCTTTCTTTGATCTGCCTTCTGCTGCATTCTTCTGACGATTCAAACACATTCCACTTTCATCTTTCTCTTGTGAGAACACCTTCTGTTTCTTCTGTTCCATCGTGCTGCAAAAGGCGAATTTTTAAGTCTTCGGGCTTTTATTTTTTCGAAGGTTTTCACTTACTGCCGAGTGGGACTTTTTTGATCTTTTTCTGGCAAAAAACTTGAAATTCCGAAATCTATATATAAAACGTAACACCGTCGTGCTTGTACCCGGCAATCCGATTCAAACGCTTTATTTATAGTTATTCACCTTCGGGAAAAGCCCTGTACTTTACTTGTACATCGGAGTGTTCCTCTCTTTCTGTTGTGCCTACATTATAGCACAGTTTTTTCTCAATTGCAATTGGTAATTTATCAAAAGATCACAAGAATATTTTGTGTACAACACAGAAAATAATATTTTATTCACATTTGTATTTACAGTTCCCCTGTTTCTGTGATATAATAATATTGTTGCGGGTCTGCAAAACTTTCCATATGTACCGGATTTTTTGCAGACCTGTATTTTTCCCGAAAACTTCACTTTATGAATGCGCGCGGTGATCGCCGACGGCTGAACTCCTTCCTGCGGCTGACTCGACAAAATTCTTATGAAGTTAGGAAAAACAGTTGATTTCGACATATTTATATGGTATATTTATCGTAGAAAAGAAACAAATTAAATGTACCATAGAATTATCGGGGGTTTGTGTAGATGAAACGTGTTTTTTCCCTCCTCTCCGTCCTTGCGCTCCTTTTTCTCACCGCCTGTTCCCCCGAACCGGCGCAGGTCTCCCAGACTGTCGGTGTGGGACGCGAAACCACGGAAACCGAAGCCGATCTTCCCGCGGACTCTTCCGAAACGGCCGGAACGTCCGGGGAGACTTCTTCCGCGGAATCCGGGAAACTCTGGGATATCGTGAACGGAAAATACGAATACAATTTTCCGGCAAGAGACGACAGCGGACTTTCGGATCTCTCCGATCTCGCCTCCCTGCAGTACGTCCCCTTTGATGATGCCAATCCGGATAACAACGACTGGTACTTCGCCCCCACCGTACGCGATGCGGCCACCGGGGAAGTCACCTTATCGTGGGGTAAAGACCGCTCCGACGCCACCCTTGCCGCGCTGAAAAAATACGGCGTGATCTACCGCGGCAATGAAACCGAAAAAGCGGTCTATCTGACCTTCGACTGCGGCTATGAAACGGGGACGATGACAACCATTCTCGATACGCTGAAAACAAAAAATGTCCCTGCGGCGTTCTTTGTCAACGGCCACTACGTCGAATCGGCGCAGGATATGATCCGCCGCATGATCGACGAAGGACACATCATCGCCAACCACTGCGTCAACCACTACGACCTCACCACCGTGGACGCCAACACGTTCATTTCGGAGGTACAGGGTCTCGAAGACATTTTCTATACGTACTTTCCGGACGCCGATCCGATGATTTATTTCCGTCCGCCGTCGGGTGCAGCCAACGAATGGGTGCTGAACCTTGCCGACAAAATGGGATATACCACCGTCATGTGGTCCTGGGCGCACCGGGACTATGTTGACGACGATCAGCCGGACCGTGCGGCAACCATTGAAAAAATCAAAACCGGTCTGCACAACGGCTGCGTCTATCTGCTCCATCCGGAATCCACCACCAACACCGCCATCCTCGGCGAAATGATCGACTGGATCCGCAGTCAGGGCTACGAATTCTACCCTCTCTGCGCCATTGAAACCGAATAATTCTGCGGAATCCGTTTTCTCCGGAAGACGGATCCTTTTTTTGTGTCAATTCGGTGAACATCCGCCGAACATTTTTTAAATACGCATAAATTCTCGGGAAATCATTGAAATCCAACCTTCAATATGATATAATACTACAATGATTTGATAAAAAACCGGAAAAAACCGGAACATCAAGCATACCATTTTATTTCGAAAAAACCGAAAGGAGTCCATTCACTCATGGGCAACGAAAACCTGCAGAACACGTCCCTTGAGACCCAGAAGAAGGAAAAGCGCAACACGATCATTATCACGATCTGCGTGATCCTCGCTGCCGTTCTCATCATCGGACTGACTGTATTCAACCGTCTCACCGACACCGGTTACTTCCTCCGCAGCGAAACCGCGGCTGAAAGCGAAAACTTTGAAGTCGACGGCGCTATGATGACCTATTTCTTCCACTCCAACTACCAGAGCTACGCGGCTTACGCGTCCTATCTGGGCTTCGACACCGGCGTTTCCCTGAAGGCGCAGGAATGCTCCCTTTCCCAGGGCGCGACCTGGTTCGACTACTTCGCCTCTCTCTCTCAGAGCTACGTCAACGAGCTTCTCGCTCTCTGCGAAGCCGCAAAGGCAAACGGTGTGACCCTCGACGACGCGGACAAGGCTTCCATCGACGAGTCCATCGACAACCTCACCGCGATGGCGGAATCCTACGGCTACTCCATCAACCAGTACCTCATCACCGCGTTCGGCGCGGGCATCAATACGAAGGACGTCAAGAACTGCCTGGAACTCACTGCGCTCGCATCCAAGTACTCCACGCAGTACATGGCATCCCTCAGTTACTCCGACGAACAGCTTGACGCATACTACGACGCGAACAAGGCAAGCTTCGAAGGGGTTGACGTGATCGCGATCACCATTCCAGCAAGCACCTATCAGGAAACCGACGCGGACGGCAACCCCGTCGGTGACGCAACCTCTGCGTCCAAGACTGCTCAGGCCAAGGCAGAAGAACTTGCCGCTGCGGACAGCGCAGACGCGTTCAACGCCATCATCCGCGACTTCCTTCTGAACGACCGCGGCAATGCCGAAGAAAACCTCGATGCCATGGTTGAACAGTGCTACAGCGAACATGTCACCGCAGCTGCACTCTCCTCCGCGGCAGACTGGGCGTTCTCCGCATCCGTGGGCGACACCTACGTTTCCGGCGGCGACGGCGCATCCCAGTACACCGTTTACTACCTCGCAAAGCAGGCATACCGCAACGATACCCCCGGCCGCAACATCCGCCACATTCTCTTCACCAACACCACTTACGCGGATGACGAGAAAGTGAACGAAGTTTACGCAGAATGGGAAGCTGCCGGATTCACCGAAGAAAAGTTCATTGAACTCAACAACCTCTACAACGAAGACAGCTCCATCACCAACGGCGGTCTGTACGAAAACGTACAGGAAGGCCAGATGGTGCCGGAATTCAACGACTGGATGTTTGACGCGTCCCGCAAGACCGGTGACCACGGCATCGTGGAAACCACCTACGGCTGGCACATCATGCTCTATGCAGGTGAAAGCGAATACGCCGCATGGCAGGCAGAAGCGATCGCAGCACTCCAGAACAACGACTACACCAAGATGGTCGAACAGTATGCAGCCAACATCACCTTCAACAACGAAGTGATGTACAAGATCAACGCATAAGAAAAAAATGCTCCGAAATACGTAAGAACCTTTCTCGCGTATGGATGTAAAGGGAAGCACTCCGTACAGGGATGCTTCCCTTTTGACATTCCATCGCCGTCCTGATGCTTCGTTTTCCATGTTCTTCTTCCATGAAGAAAAATTTCGACAACGGAACATCCGCAAAAATCTATCAAAGAAAGGATAACATCATGCTCAGCTACCACGAAATCACCGCTCTCACCGTCGGCGGCGAAGGCCCGTTTGCCTTCCCGTCCATCCCGGCCGCACTCGACTATGTGCGCGAACTGCGCCGCATCGGCGTTGGTCAGCCCATCGCCATCCGTCTGACGGACGACACCTACTCGCTGCGTTCCACGCTCCGCATTGACAGCGGCGTCACCGGCGTCACGATCGAACCGGCGGGCGGAAAGCGCGTCACCATCCTCGGCGGTGTGGAGATCACCGGCTTCGAATGGGACACCTACAACGGCGCAAAATGCCTCTCCGCCCCTCTTCCGGACGTCTGCAAAGCGGCGGACGGCGGCGCAAACTTCACCGACCTGTACGTCAACGGCGACCGTGCGTCGTTCACCCGTTATCCCGCGGAAGGCTACTTCTACGCGGAAGACGTGGAAAATCACGAGGGTCAGCTTTTCTCCGGCTCGAAGTGGTTCATCGCCTCGGAAGGTGACATCAAGGACTTCCGAAACATCGACCGCGTGCAGATCAGCTTCTGCCACTACTGGATCGACGAACACACGCCGATCGAATCCTACGATCCCGAAACGCGCCGCGTGACCTTCAAGTACCGTTCCCGTTTCAACATCGACGGCGGAAAGAACACGTCGAGCGGACTGGAATACTACATGGAAAACGTCGCGGAAATGTTCGCGAATCCGAACGAATGGTACGCGGACGAAGGAAAGGTCTACTACATCCCGCGCGACGAATCCATCACGCCCGAAACGATCCGCGCATTCGCTCCGACCATTCACAAGCTCGTGGATGTTCAGGGCACGCCGGGCAATCCCGTCCGGAATATCCGCTTCCGTAACATCGATTTCGCGGTCACGCGCGGCGAATACGGTTCTCTCGGCAAC
>JBGVOJ010000197.1:0-4760 GCA_045126415.1 Eubacteriales bacterium
TCCCCAGTCTGAAAGTTTTTGAAAAGGGTCTGGGGAAAACTTTTTTCAAAAAGGTTTTCCCCGAAAAACTTCATCAATTATTATTCAAATTCAACGCAGCTGTCGCAGTCGTCGCAGGATTCGGTTGCGTCTTCCGCGAAAACGGTGTCGGAGGTGCCCATTTCCGCCTGTGCGACCTTCATCATGATGGCGCATTCGATGCGCTTGCGGAACAGCTTGCAGCCGTACTCGTACACGCCGGAGATGGAGCCGGTCGCGTGGTACGCGTTGGCAGCACATCCGCCGGAGCAGTACAGCTTCGCGAAGCAGTCGTCGCATTCACGGCGCGCGTAGACATTGCAGGACATGAAGTCCGTGCGCAGGTCAAGATTGGTCACGCCGTTCCAGACGTCGCCCATCTTGTATTTTTCGTCACCCACGAACTGGTGGCACGGGTACAGGTCGCCCGTCGGGGTGACCGCGAAGTATTCCGTACCGGAGCCGCAGCCCGCAATACGCTTGTAAATGCAGGGACCGTGGGAGAGGTCGAGCATATAGTGGTAGAACGTGATCGGACGGCCTTCCTTTTCGCGGCGGATCATTTCCGTCGCGAGGATTTCGTACTGTTCGAACAGCTTCGGCAGGTCTTCTTCCGTCAGCGCATACGGCGTGCCGGGAGCCGAGACCACCGGTTCCATCGACAGCTTGTCAAATCCGAGATCCGCCATGTGGAAAATGTCGTTCGTAAAGTCCACGTTCGCGTGCGTGAACGTGCCGCGGATGTAGTATTCGCGTCCTTCGCGTGCCTTCGCCCACTTCTGGAACTTCGGGACGATCTTGTCGTAACTGCCGTTGTTCATGTAGTCGCGGCGGCTCATGTCGTGGATTTCACGGCGTCCGTCAAGGCTCATGACGACGTTGTGGCATTCGCGGTTCGCAAACTCGATCACATCATCATCGACGAGCATCCCGTTCGTGGTCAGCGTGAAGCGGAAATTCTTGCCGTACTGCCCTTCCACAGAGCGTGCGTACGCCACAAGCTGCTTCACGACGTCGAAGTTCATCAGCGGTTCGCCGCCGAAGAAGTCCACTTCGAGGTTGACGTGGTTTCCGGAATTTTTGATAAGGAAATCGAGTGCCGCCTTGCCGACTTCAAAGGACATGACCGCACGTTCGCCGTGGTACTTGCCCTGTGCTGCGAAGCAGTACTCGCAGTTAAGGTTGCAGGTGTGCGCGACGTGCAGACAAAGCGCCTTCACAGATGTGCTGCGCTTCTTGAAGTCGATGACCTTGTTCTTGTATTTGTCCTCGGTGAACAGCCGTCCTGCGTTCTTGAGTTCCGCGATGTCTTCAAGACATTCGGAAACATCCTCCGCCGTGATGCCGTCCGCCGCGTATTTTTCGCAGATGGCAGCGGTAATTTCGTCCGCGGTGCTGGTTTCGTACATCGCAATGATGTCGTATGCCACTTCGTCCACCACGTGAACACTTCCGCTGTATACGTCGAGTACGATGTTGTACCCATTCAATTGATACTGATGAATCATAGATTGTTCCTGTATGTAAAAATCAATTTATAATAAAATTCCGCCTGCGAGAAAACTCACAAGCGGCATTTTTCATGTGCAATTATTTCTTGGTGTTTTCGCACTTCTGGTTAGCAACACCGCAGGATGTCTTGCAAGCAGACTGGCAGGAGGTCTGGCATTCGCCGCAGCCGCCGTTCTTTACGCTCTTTGCGAGGTCACGGGTTTCGAGGGTACGGATTCTCTTCATAATGATATCTCCTTGTGATAAAAAGATTGAAACGAACGAGTTTATTATACCGCATACATCCGGTATTGTCAAGGTTTATGAGAAAAATATCTTCAACTTTACATCACCGCGCGGATGGTTCCGTCGAACTCCCCGTGCGACGTGACAACATTGATTCCCGCACGTACGGCGGCGATCCTCTCTTCCGTGATCACTTCCCCCGGCGCGATCAGCGGAATCCCCGGCGGATACGGCATTACGAATTCCGCCGAAATCCGGCCGCAGGCTTCGTCCAGCGGGACAATTTCCGATTCCGCCTCCAGCGCGTTCGACAGCAGCATCTCCGCTTCGGGAACAACCGCGTACGGAGATGTGCAGAATTCCCGGACAAGTGCCGGACGCGGATGCTTTCCCAGATACCGGAACACTTCGCACAGCCGGTCCGTCATCTCCGCAGTATCTCCCGCGCCGGTCATCAGCAGGACGTATCCGTGCGCGGTCATTTCCGGCTCGACGGCAAATTTTTCCCGCAGGATCGCCGCAAGTTCCTCCCCGCTGTACCCGTCGCACGACAGGAGCAGCTTGCTTTCGTCAAAGGCAAACGCACCGTCCGGCATCTGCCATGGATTCCGCAGATGAACGCCCTTCCGGCCGCGCGTCTCCTGCCAGAGATGTTCCAGACGTTTCCGCCAGTCCGCAAACAATGCCGGATTCCGCATCGCGTGCAGACAGCCGTCAATCGACGCCATAAAGAGGTACGACGGACTGGACGTTTCAAAAATCGTCAGCGACTGCATAACCGTTTCCGGTTTCACAAGATCGCCCGAAACGTGCAGAAGTCCCGTCTGAGTAAGCGACGGCAGGGTTTTGTGCAGACTCATGATGACCAGATCCGCCCCGCATTCCACCGGTGACGGAATGTCCGGATTGAGGAAACCAAGGTGCGCCCCGTGCGCCGCGTCCACGATCAACGGAATTCCGTGCGTGTGGCAGACCGCCGCGATCCCCGCGACATCGCTGACCACGCCGTCATACGTCGGGGAGGTGATCAGCAGGGCGGCCGCATCCGGCAAGGATTCGATCGCACGTGCGGCTTCCTCCGGCGTGACGTCGAGAATCAGACCGTCCTCTGAGATGCGCGGCATGAGGTAATGCACCGGACTGCCGCACAGCACCGCCGCATTGTACACCGATTTGTGCGCGTTCCGGACGGTGATGAGCGGCTTTCCTCCGCGGCAGACAGAATAGATTGCCGCAAGTACCCCACCCGTCGAGCCGTTCACGAGAAGGAACGATTCCTTCGCGCCGTACAGTTCCTTCGCAAGATTCATGGTATCGCGGATAATGCCGACCGGCGAATGGAGATTGTCGAGCCCGTCGATTTCGGTGAAGTCAATCGCGGCGGCGTCTCCGAGGTAGTCGAATGCCGGATTGCGCTTGTGCCCGGGCATATGATACGGTGCGCGTCCGTGTTCCGAAGTTTCCTTTAAAATGTCATAGAATCTCATATTTTTTCCTCTATATCCACAATTACAATCTCGCTTTTTCCTTCCGTCCGAACGGGATAGCCCCACGTTCCGACGCCGCACGACACCACAGCGAATTTTCCGGGAAGGAGTTCGCGGATACCTTCGTTCATTTCGTGCGTCCGCATCACATATTTCATCAGCAGACCGAGCGGGAAGATCTGTCCGCCGTGGGTATGTCCGGCAAAAGTCACGTCCGCGCCGGCTTCCGCACATGCGGTCAGTTCCACCGGTTCGTGGCAGAGCATCACGGTCAGACCGTCAAAAGTTCCGGCGAGAAGCTGCTCCGGCGTCATCCGTTCCTCCATGGCATCCCGTCGTCCGGCGATACGGACCGTTCCGCCGCAGATGAGCGCACATTCGTCCTCAAGGATTGTCACGCCCGCATCCGCAAAACTGCGCAGGATGTCGTCCCGCGTATGACCGGGCCGGTGCCAGTGCCATTCCGCGTCGTGATTGCCGAAGACGTACCACATTCCGTACACCGGTTTCGTATCGGCGAAAAATCTGCAGTACTCTTTGAATTTAGACGGTTGTGTAAATTCATCGAAGATATCTCCGGTCAGCACAATCATGTCAGGCTTTGTATTTTCGACAATTGCATAAATCCGTTTCATCCACAGAGAGGTCTGAAAATGTCCGGGATGCATATCGGAAAGCTGGAGAATCCTCAGTTTCCCGACGGGAAGTTCATGGTTTGTGGTGATTTTGTACGAAGTCACGGCAATCCGTTTGGCGGAAATGACGCCGTACAGCAGATGCAGAACGCAGAACAGCGGAACAATCATCCCGTCGAGCGTGAGAGTCATGAACATCTCACGCACACCCGCCAGCTTGGCCAGACCGTACAGCACGTCATAAATCAGATACAGCACCGCAAGTTCAGCAGCCGCCAAAAACAGAAAGGACGTCACACGCACCGGCAGAAACGCCAGCAGCAGTGCGGCGAGGATACCGAATTCCGCTTCCGTCAGTGATCCGGGCGAGACGGGCATCAGGTGAAAAAGGTTCCAGCAGAGGACGGCAAAAATCAGGCATTTCCCGAGAAACGGCAGCGTTTTCACCGCAGTTTTTGAATAATTCATGACTGTATTCTTTCCGGAAGGCATTGTTTTTCAATGTTTTATATTGTATCTCAGATTGTACGCCAAATCAACCGGAAATCGCAAATTCTTTCTGGAATATCCGATGTATTCCACCATTTTTTTTACATTTCTAAAGATGATGGATATTTTTTAATTGTATTATTTATTGTTAAAAGCCGAAATATTCGTGCCATTCACTTGACAAAAAACAATTTTTGCGGTACACTGTACCCATACGATTATAAGAATATTTATAATTGTAATTATTATCATTATCTTTCTTTTTGGAGGACAAAAATGAAGAAGCTCTTCAGCGCGCTTCTTGCGGCTGCTCTCGTAGCAGGTTCCGCAATCAGCGCAAGTGCAGGCATGTTCGTTTTCGACAGCTCCGACAGTGAATACTGGGATGCTGCCC
>JBGVOJ010000198.1:0-42482 GCA_045126415.1 Eubacteriales bacterium
AAAAGGGGAAGATCGGCACGTCCGTGACACCGGCTGCCGGAAATTCCGCAGATAAACAGAGCAACGACCGCGAAAAATCCCGTCTCCTGACGGGAAATGAAGAATTCCTGAAAGCACTGGATGTCGCCGACAAAAACGGCCGCATCCATGACAAAAAGCAGGCGAAGTTCCGCCAGATCTGCCGGTTCTCCGAGTACATCGCGGAAGCGGCGGCAAAGCTGAATCCGGAAGGCGAACTTTACGTCTGTGACCTCTGCTGCGGCAAGAGCTATCTCAGCTTTGCGGCGTACCATGTGCTGACCGCCGTTCTCGGACGGCAGGTGAAAATGTCCTGCGTCGACCTCAAAAAGAGCGTCATTGACTACTGCGCGGACATCGCGAAGCAGGCGGGTATGGACGGCATGGACTTCATCTGCGGAGACATCAACGAGTTTGAACCCCTGCGCAAGCCCGATCTGGTGATCTCGCTTCACGCCTGCGACATCGCGACGGATATCGTGCTGAACTTTGCCGTACGGCATCACGCGGAAGCGATTCTGTCCACGCCGTGCTGTCATCACCAGATGAACCGCGAAATGGACTGCCCGACGCTTTCGTTCATTGCGGAACGTCCGGTGCTCCGTCAGAAACTGGCGGACGCGGCGACGGATGCGCTCCGTCTCCTCATGCTCGATGCGGCAGGCTACAAGACCGACGCGACCGAGTTTATCGATCCGGAAGACACGCCGAAGAACATCATGCTCCGTGCGCACCGCCGGAAGAACTGGCGGGAGGATTCCCGTGAGGCGGCGGACAAGTGTGAACGCTACCGCGCGGCGTACTTCTTCATGTACGGGAAATACCCGGACTGACAACGACCATCCTAAAATTTTACATAACGAAAGGCAAACGATTATGGAAACTGCAGAACTTCTCAAGACCATATCCAGAGTCGACATTTCCGCGGACGAGCGTCTCGCCGCTCTTGCGGAGCTCAAGAAAAAGATCGACGCGGGCGAAATTCCGACCCCTGAACGCGGAATTTTCGTCAACAACCACATTCACACCTCGTACTCGTTCTCGCCTTATACTCCCACCTCCGCAGTCTTCTACGCGTGGAAGGCAGGCCTCCGCACCGCCGGAATCATGGACCACGACAGCGTCGGCGGTACCAAGGAATTCATCAAGGCCGGTGAAATCATGAATATGCCGATCACCTGCGGCTTCGAATGCCGTGTGAACGTGGACGGAACTCCCCTCGTCGGACG
Organism: Eubacteriales bacterium; assembly: GCA_045126415.1. Classification (GTDB taxonomy): domain Bacteria; phylum Bacillota; class Clostridia; order Oscillospirales; family CAG-272; genus UMGS1696. The sequence continues at coordinate 1,248 of JBGVOJ010000198.1, forward strand.
CAAGATCAACAACCCCGACCAGAATTCCTGCGTGTACCTCGCGATGCACGGCATTCCACACCAGAACATCGACCGTGCGGAAGAGCTGCTCTCCGGCATCCGTGAAAAGAGAAACCTCCGCAACCGCAGGATGTGTGACAACATCAACGAACTGGTGAAGGAAGTCGGCATCATTCTCGACTTTGACGCGGATGTATATCCGCTGTCCATGGCGCACGAAGGCGGCAGCGTGACCGAGCGTCACATCTGCTATGCGCTGACCAAGAAGATCACCGGCAAGTATCCGAACCGTGCGGACGCGTGCGACTTCCTCGAAAAGATGACCGGCGTGCCGCTCGGCAAGACCCGTGAAAAGCTGATGACCGCTCCGGAAGAATTCTACGAATACGACATTCTCGGCGTTCTCAAGGGACATCTCGTCGGCAAGTTCTACGTCGATGCGACCGACGAATGCATCAACATCCGCGAATTCACCGCATTTGCGAAGGAACTCGGCGCGATCTCCGCGTACGCGTACCTCGGTGACGTCGGTGAATCCCCCACAGGCGACAAGAAGGCACAGAAGTTCGAAGACGACTACCTTGACGAACTGTTCAGCGTTCTCCGCGACTGCAGTTTCTCCGCTGTGACTTACATGCCGTCCAGAAATACCAAGGAACAGCTCCGCCGCGTCATGGATCTCTGCCATGCAAACGGTCTGTTCGAAATCTCCGGCGAAGACATCAATTCCCCGCGCCAGTCCTTCATCTGCCAGGCACTCGCTGATCCGGCATACGCGCATCTCCGTGAAGCGACCTACGCCCTGATCGGTCACGAAAAGGCGGCGACCGCGAACATCGACGATGCCATGTTTGCTCCCGCAAACACTGCCGCACTCGACGAAAAGATCAAGAAGTACGCAGCCATCGGCGGCTACGAAGGTTAATTTTCAGCTCAATCTTACATTAATATAAAGGAGATCAGTCATCATGAGCATTGAAACTCTTGTTGAATTTTCCAATCGGTACGGTAAAAATGCGGCGTTCGTTCTTGCGGGCGGCGGCAATACCTCCTATAAGAATGACGAATACCTCTACATCAAGGGAAGCGGTACCTCCCTTGCGACCATCACGGCGGAAGGCTTCGTCAAGATGGAACGCGCGAGACTCGCGAAAATCTGGGAAAACCAGTATTCCGCAGATACTGCGACCCGCGAAGCGGAAGTTCTCCGCGACCTGATGGCATCCAAGGCGATCGGCGAAGAAGCAAAGCGTCCGTCCGTGGAAACCCTTCTTCATGACCTGTTCCCGCAGACCTTCATCCTCCACGTTCATCCGTCCTCCGTCAACGCAGTGACCTGCTGTGCCGGTGCGGAAGCAAAGGTGAAGGAACTCTTCCCGGAAGCCGTCTGGGTTGACGAATGTGAACCCGGTTACATCCTCGCGGCAAACTGCCGTCAGAAGCTCCTCGCGTACACCGAAGCAACCGGCAAGGCTGCCAATGTTGTATTCCTCCAGAACCACGGTATCTTCTTCGCGGCAGATACTTCTGCGGAACTGGACGTTGTTGTTGCTTCCGTTATGGACAAGATCGCGGCTCTCCTCACAGTAAAGCCCGATTTCTCCGAATGCGAAACCGATACCGCAGCGGCTGCAAAGATCGCTCCCGTTCTCCGTATGACCTACGATGCAAACGGCGACGCGGCAGTTGTATTCACCTGCAACAAGGAAATCATGAAGTACGCGGCATCCGCGGAAGCGTTTGAAACCCTCCGTGAACCGCTGTCCCCCGACCACATCGTATACTGCAAGGCAGAACCCCTCTTCATCGAAGACTTTACCGTTGCAGGTATTCAGGCAGCATTCGCTGAACTGACCGCACGCCGCGGCTTCCAGCCGAAGGTTGTTTTCGCGAAGGGCATCGGTATGTTCACCATCGGCAAGACCGTGAAGGAAGCAAAGACCGCTGCTGCTGTATGGCAGGATGCGATGACCATCACCACCCTTTCCGCAAACTTCGGCGGCGTACGCCACATGGCTCCCGCGATGGTTGACTTCATCGTGAACTGGGAAGTTGAAAGCTACCGTGCGAAGGTAAGCCTCGCAGGCGGTTCCGCAAAGGCTCTCGCAGGCAAGATCGCGATCGTTACCGGCAGCGCACAGGGCTTCGGCGCAGGTATTGCAAAGTACCTCGCAAACGAAGGCGCGTCCGTTGTAATCGCCGATATGAACATCGCCGGCGCGGAAAAGACCGCGGCGGAAATCACGGCGGAAACCGGTGCGGCTACTCTTGCGGTTGCGGCAAACGTATCCGACGAAGACAGCGTACGCGCGATGATCGAAAAGACCGTTCTCGCGTTCGGCGGTCTCGACGTATTCGTCAACAACGCGGGCATCGTCCGTGCAGGCTCCCTCGAAGAAATGACCAAGGCAAACTTTGAACTTGTTGCGGCGGTCAACTACACCGCATACTTCCTCTGCGCGAAGTACGCTTCCGCAGTCATGAAGCTCGAACGTGCGGCTTCTCCGGAATACATGACCGACATCGTGGAAATCAACTCCAAGTCCGGTCTGTCCGGTTCCAACAAGAACTTTGCGTACGCAGGTTCCAAGTTCGGCGGCATCGGTCTGACTCAGTCCTTTGCGATGGAACTGGCACCCTACGGCATTAAGGTCAACGCTGTCTGCCCGGGCAACTTCCTGAACGGTCCGCTGTGGTCCGATCCGGAAAAGGGTCTGTTCGTTCAGTACCTGAACGCAGGCAAGGTTCCCGGCGCGAAGACCGTGGAAGACGTCAAGAAGTTCTACGAATCCAAGGTTCCGCTCGGACGCGGCTGTGAAATCGAAGACGTCGCAAAGGCCGTCCTCTACATTATCGACCAGAAGTACGAAACCGGTCAGGCAGTCCCTGTAACCGGCGGTCAGGAAATGCTGAAGTAAAATATAGTTTTTTGGGGGAAACCTTTTTGAGGAAAAGGTTTCCCCCAAACCCCTTTCCAAAACCTTTTTGAACTGGAAAGGGGATTTTTTATATTTGTTTGTAAAGGAAACTTGACAGTGCGGCGATTTTATGCTATAATCGCATTGTAAAGGAAACTTGACAACGGGTGGTGATTGATTGAAGAACAGGGTGGAAGAACTGCGGAAGGAACGCGGGATCAGCCAGTACGAATTCGCACGGGCGATCCGGGTTTCGAGGCAGACGGTCAGTTCGATTGAAAACGGGAAGTACAACCCGTCGCTGGAACTGGCATTTATGATTGCGGAATATTTCGGAATGAAGATTGAGGAGATTTTTCTCCGGGAAAGGAGTACAAAGCATGAATAAACGGCATCTGATCGACGGAATCGCCTGTATTGTAATCGCGGGGATCGCATTTCTGCTGACCTTTCATCCGGCGATCCTGACCCCGGGACGGCTGACCAGTCTGGCTGTGATCTACATGATTCTCGGGTTGAAAGCAGTCATCCGGTATTTTTATTACAATTCTCCCCGATACCGGGATTTCTACCATGAAAAGCTCGAATACGAAGCCATCGAAGAAAACGACGAACGCCGGATCCGGCTCTGCGAGAAAACCGGTTGGTACACCTATCAGTTCGGGCAGGAACTTCTTGTGGTCATGATTATCGTCTGTGCGATTCTGGATTCCTTCGGGCTGCTCGAAAACGCGGACACATTCACTCTCGTGCTGGCGGGTTATATGATTCTGCAGGGCATCGCGGAACAGGTGATTTTCCGGTATCTCAGCAAAAAATACTGAGTTTTTCATACAACTTCGGTATGGTGAAACGCCCCAAATTCCGTTTGGTTTAATTGGCTAGAATGTTCATTGACAAATATCGTTATTTATAGTATAATTGCTGTATGTGAATCGGCGCGTTTTTTGTGACTTTTTTATGTACGCGCCATAAAGGAGAACATTATCCATGAGAGGAAGAAGAAAAACTGTGAAAATATCCGAAGCGGAATGGAGCATCATGAAGGTACTGTGGGACGGCTGTGACCGGAATGACCGCGGCATGACCCTCGGCGAGATCGTAGCCGCGCTTGCCGAAACGTCCGACTGGAGCAATACCACTATCCGTACCCTGATTATCCGTCTGGCGGAAAAGGGCGCGGTCGACATCGACAAGACCACCGGTGTTTACAAGTACACGCCCCGTACCTCCAAGGAAGACTGCGTGAAGAGTGAAGTGGAATCCTTTATCGAACGTGTTTTCGACAATTCCACCTACAAGCTCATGGCGTCCCTCGTTCGTGAAGGGCGTCTGACCGACAAGGAAAAGAAGGACATCATCAATATTTTAAGCGACATCGAAGACTGAAAATTATAAGTTTAAACAAAACGATATGATCCCTTTTGTTTAAAAGGTTTTTGGAAGGGGTTCGGGGAAACCACGGAGGTTACGGAGTAACCTCCAGAAGGAACGAAGTTCCTTCATTTTTCCTTAAAAAAGGTTTCCCCGAGAAACATCCCCCTGTAAGGTAACTTTTATGGCGGAATTTTTAGTACTGTTATTGATGCAGGTTACTGTTTTTTCGTCAGTCACAGCTTTGATACTGATTGCGGTCAAGCAGATCTTCAAGTGCCGGATTCCGCCGCTCATCGGAACGATGATGTGGGTCGTGCTTCTGGCGCGGCTGGTCTGTCCGATCTTTCCGGAGAGCAGCATTTCGGTCTATAATTTCATTCCCGTCGGGCGGAACATCATGTTTACGCTGACATATGATGTCGGCGTGAGTCTGGAAGAGCAGGAAGCTGCCTTTTCGGAACGGGAGAATCCGTATGTTCTGCACGGGCTTCCGTCAGAAGAGTCGCAGGAACCTGCGGTGGGGATGTCCGCGGATGAGACGGGAACTCTTTCGCTCGGGGAATATCTGGGCGAAGCCATCGCGGATGAAAAAGAGGAGGCCGTTGTCTACACGAGACAGCTCAATCTGGCGATTCTGTTCGGGTATGCTGCCGGAATCGTTGGAATGCTGACTTATCACATTGCTGCGTATTTCCGTGCGAAGCGGATGGCAATGCTTCTTTCCTCGCCGTGTGAGGACGAGGAACTGCTGAAGATCTACCGGAATGCGGCAGCTTCTGCGGGGATCTCCATCTATGCTCTTCCGGAACTGCGGGTCGGTTTTTCTTCCATGGTTGTCGGATGCGTGAAGCCGTGCATTATCTGCCGGGACGGCACCGATGAACGGGAAGCCGGCATGATGTTCGCGCATGAGCTGATCCACTACAAGCATCACGACAACGCGCTGCTCCTGTTTGCGACGCTGATCGCCTGCCTCTACTGGTACAATCCGCTGATCTGGATCGTCCGTGCGATGCTGCGGGAGGACATTGAGCTTCTCTGCGACTCCCGGACGCTGGAGGAATGCGGAATCGTAGGAACGGATTACGCGATGATGCTGTGCCGGAACTCGGCGTTCAATGAGCTTGCATACAGTGCCGGATGTCATATGTCGGCAAGCGGACGGCATCTCAAGACCAGACTCCGGACGATCTCCCTGCGTAAACGCCGGAATTTTTTCTCGCGTGCAGGGTCCGTTCTGCTGTGCACCGCGATTATTATGCTGTGCCTGACCAATCCCATTGTCTCGCAGAGCAGTGAATACTCTACATACATTGAACATTATGCCGCCCTGACCGGAGCCGACAAACGGACAATGCATCTGCAGTCCGGTGTGACGGTTTCAGATTATCTCGGGCAGATCGGTACCCTGGTAACACAGAAAGCGGGTACGGAGGCCTGGCGGAAGATCGGCGGCAATCTGGAAAAATTCAAGCGGATCTGCGAAGCGGATACCACCATTTCGTCCGCTGTGAAGCAGGATGTACGCAAGCTGAAGACGGATGAACTTCTGACCAGCAAGAGCTGTGCACTCATCACGGACTGCATGGTGCATCTGCTGTCCGGCGGAAAAACATTTGGTGCGGAGGAGCTTCTTCTCCTGCCGGATGTGATCGGAACGGCGGACATGGAAGCACTGCTTGTGAACCTGACGGAAAATGAAGGAAACGCTGTGTTATCCTGTTATAACCGCGGGGTACGCGGTGCGGACGTGCAGTTTGCAAGGATTTACACGAGCGCGATGATGGAGCTGATTCTCTCGCGCATCAACGACGACTGGTTGAAGCTGAAGGTTCTCGGGTTCTACCAGAAGGTTGAGGGGGAACGGCTGTCGGACTATGCAATGAGTGAAGCAATGCGGACAGCTCTCGAAGCGGTCGGTGCGGGACGGGATTTCTACATCCTTGACCCGAACACTACGCAGGCGGAAGAAAATCTCCTGCGAAATATTCTTGCTTTTGCGGCGGCCGGAGAGGACGAAAACGTCTATTACCGGAAAGGTGCAGAGGACGGATGCGACTGGGAGACTGCGGCGTTCCTGTTCTACCGTGCCGGATATACGCATGAAGCGATGTTCCGGAATTATGCGGAGATCGGCGATAACAACGCACGGCTTGCCGTGGATGCCGTGGTGTATCCGGTTCTGCGGGATGTGCGGAACATCACGCTGCGCGGAACGGGTACGGCAGGAGCACGCGCGGCTCTGCTGAATGTGTACGCGCTGGGAATCCTTGACGCGGACGCAGGTGTTCTCGATATGAACGAACGCCTGAACTGCGGCGAAAGTCTTGCCGCAGCGTATCGTCTGGTGTATTATGCCGTCGGAACAGATATGGCTGTGAACTGAATGAAACAGAAAATCGGGGGAAACTTTTTCGAAAAAGAGTTTCCCCCGAACCCCTTTCAAAAAACTTCAATCGAGGACAGATTGGAGTTTTTATTCTTTGAGCTGATAGAGATAATAGGTATCTTTGTTTTCATCGTAGACGGCGATGGCGTTTTCGTTGTCGAGGACAGCGTAGAAGGGAGAACCGAAGATACGGAACGGTGAGGTGTTGTCGGGAAGGATGTATTCCTCAAAATTTTCGATGTATGAGGGAACATCATTATCGGTATATCCGAGAAGTTTACCGACATTTTCGAGGAAAACTTCTGTCTCGTTCCAGTCACCCTCATAGATATGTCCGTTGTATTTGACAAAGTCACTCCATTCTATATATACCGGCGCAGGAGTATCTCTTGCGACAGTTTCCCCGATCGCACTCGGCGGTGAGGCTGTTTCGGCGGAATCCTCCGGCTTATGATTGCAGGCGAGCAGGCAAAGGATGATACAGAGAGCGATCAGCAGCAGTTTCAGCATGGGAATATCCTCCGTTCGCAGTGTTTTCTGATAATATAGACGAACGAAAGCGGCAATTTGTTCCGGATTTTGCGATACTTTTTATCTATAATTCAACTATTGAATTTTCATTATTTACAAAATACTGATAATGTGTTATCATTAAAACACATATTAACGGGGAAACCATCATGGGGGTTCACTATGACGATCCAACAATGCAAATATATTCTTGCGATCGCGCGGCTCGGTTCGATGAATGAAGCAGCAAAGGCACTTCTGGTATCGCAGGCAAGCCTGTCGTCGGCGGTGCGGGAGCTGGAGAACGAATTCGGGATCCATATTTTTGACCGTTCCAACAAAGGCGTGCGGATCACGCGGGAAGGTTCGGAGTTTATCCGGTATGCACGGCAGCTTCTTGCGCAGTATGAGGTCATTACCGACCGGTATGAACGGGATGACAAAAAGACGGTGAGGAATTTTGCCGTGACGTCCCAGCATTACGATTTTGTCGCGGAAGCGTTCGTGCGCTTCATGAAAAAATACCGTTCGGACTATAACCTGTCGCTCAAGGAAGCGCGTACCATCGAGGTTATCGAGGACGTCCGGAACCTCAATTCCGACATCGGTATTCTCGCTTACCTCAAGGCTCCCGCCGGAGGGTACATGGAACGCTACCTCAAGCGCAACGGACTTGAATTCCGGCAGCTTTTCGAAACCTGTCCGCACGTTTTCATGGGGCGCCATAACCCTCTTGCGTCCAGTGAAAAACTCACCCGCGAAGACCTTACCGAATATCCTTACATCACTTACGATCAGGGCGAGACCGGCCCCGTTGAGTTTTCCGAAGAACTTTCCGAATACAGCCAGTCGAAGAAGCATATCCGCATCAACGACCGCGCGACCCTTATGAACCTTCTTCTCAGTACGGACAGCTATACCCTTGGCACAGGCGTCATGACCTCCGATCTCAATAACGGCAATGTCATCGCTATTCCCCTCGTCTCCGGCGACGTCTACACAGTTGGTATCATCAACCGTGCCGACGTCGGTCTCAGCGAGGAGGCGGAACGCTTTGTGAAGATCCTGTACGAAACGGTAGGGGACAGATAAAAGAAAACCTCTTTCCAGCTGGGAAAGAGGTTTTTTTACGGGGAGTTTCAAGAGGTTTATGCTTCTACGTTAGCGTATTCGAGAAGTCTCTTTTCGGCTGCTGCGCACCAGAGGTTGCCGGCTTCCTTGCAGAGCTTGTCGAGATCTGCGTAGAGAGTACCGAGGTCGGTGCCTGCGTTTTCTTCCGCTGCCTTGCCGAAGTCTTCGACTGCGGTGAGCGGGAGGTCAACGTGAGTATAGATGAGCTTCTTTGCGCCCTTGATCTTCGGGAGGTTGAGGGTCGCTTCCGCGCATGCGTTCAGACCGCCGATGTGGGTGATCATACCGGACGGATTGATGAGCTTCTGTTCCATGAGGGAGATGGATTCCTTCATGTCGTCGGTGTTGCCGCCGGAAGTGCCGACGATGTGGGTTGCACCGTAGTGTACGTTGTAGAAGTTGAACATTGCGGAGAACGCGGTGTTGGTCGGGCCTGCGAAGAAGTTCAGGCAGCCGTCACGGCCGAGGAGCGCGTCGCCGAGTTCGACAACGGACTGTACGGGAGCGTAAACGAATACGTCGTTGAAGCCTTCGCCGTCGGTGAAGGAACGGAGGTATTCTGCGGGATTTTCAATGGATGCAGTGTTGATGTAGTGGAGGTCAACACCGTACTTTGCAGCTTCTTCCACGGTGAGAAGTTCCGCTGCGCGTGCGAGTCTCGCGTCGTCGATGTCGGTGACGATCAGGAGCTTGGGAGCGCGTCCGCCGTGAACCGCGTAGTCCGCGCAGCCGAGACCCATCGGGCCGGCACCTGCGAGGATTGCCATGCAGCCGCCTTCAACAACACCCATGTCGTGAACGTATACGCCGGGTCTGGTGTGGTAGTTTGCGTGGTAGCCGCCGACGATGCAGCTCATCGGTTCTGCAAGGCTGCCGTAGAAGTATGCGTCGCCGTCATAGGGAAGGAGACAGTTGCAGAGCATAACTTCTTCGGGAATGATAACATAGGTAGCCGCGCCGCCGCAGTACTTGTAGGAGTAACCGGGGGATGCAAGGGAACCCTTGTAGTTGATTGCGGGCTGGATAACGAACTTGTCGCCTGCCTTGAACTGGTCTGCCCACTTTGCGCCGACCTTTACGATTTTACCGCAGAATTCGTGACCGATGATGACGGGATTTTCCGCAACGTCGTCCGGAACTCTCTTGTGATTGGAACCCTGGGATGCAGCCTTATAAGAAGACATGCAGATACTGTCGGAAATAACGCACGCGAGAATTTCACCGTCGGTGATTTCCGGAAGTTCAAATTCTTCCATGCGAAGGTCCATCTGACCATACAGTCTTACAGCCTTTGTATTCATGATATTTCTCCTTTGAAGTGGATTTTTTATCGGGGAAAAACTTTTTGAAAAAAGTTTTTCCCCGAACCCTTTTTCAAAAACTTTTATACTATAAAAAATAAAGTATGCGAAAAGGGGGGAGTAACTTTTTTCAGTTTTTATTATAACACGTTTTATAAATTCCGTCAATCGGGAAAAATCAACAAGAAAAAACTTGTGGAATGAGCGATGTTAAGAAGCTGTCAAAAATGTGAAGTATGTTAAATTTACACCATACTCCACATTTTCTTTCCCAGATTGAAGTTTTTTGAAATGGGGTTGGGGGAGAAACTTTTTTTCAAAAAAGTTTCTCCCCAAGAGTCCTTATCTTCTCTTCAGTTCAATGAAACCGAGCTTGCGGCGAACCTTGGACATGGTACGTGCGGCGTCGCGGGCAGCAGCTTCCGCGCCCTTTGCCATGACATCTTCGAGGTATGCCTTGTCAGCCATGAGGCGGGCGAATTCTTCCTGAACGGGGACGAGGGCGTCCGCGCAGGTTTCGCCGACGGCGAGCTTGAAGTCGCCGTAGCCCTTGCCTTCGAATTCCGCTTCGATTTCGTCTTCCGTCTTGCCGGTGAACGCGCTGTAGATGGACATCAGGTTCATGATGCCGTCCTTGCCTTCACCGCGCTTGATTTCGCAGCCGGAGTCGGTAACGGCGCGCTTGAACTTGCGGATGATCGCGTCCTTCGGGTCAAGGATACGGACAACGGCGTTTTCGTTTTCGTCGGACTTGGACATCTTTTTGGTCGGTTCCGCGAGGGACATGATCTTCGCGGTGGTCTTCGGAATGTACGGATCCGGCACAACAAAGGTATCGCCGTAAACCTGATTGAAGCGTTCCGCGATGTCACGGGTCAGCTCGAGGTGCTGCTTCTGGTCAACGCCGACCGGAACCATGTCGGTCTGGTACAGCAGGATGTCTGCCGCCATGAGGGACGGATAGGTGAACAGACCTGCGTTGATGTTGTCGGCGTTCTTGGCGGACTTGTCCTTGAACTGGGTCATGCGGGAGAGTTCGCCGAACATGGTGTAGCAGTCGAGGATCCAGCCGAGTTCCGCGTGCGCGGAAACATGACTCTGCACGAACAGGGTGTTCTTTTCCGGATCAAGACCGCACGCAATGTAGAGAGCGAGGGTTTCGTAGGTGCGCTTGCGCAGTTCCGCGGGAACCTGACGGACTGTGATCGCGTGTTCGTCCACAACGCAGTAGTAGCAGTGGTATGTGTCAGAGAATTCGGAGAAATTGCGGATCGCACCGAGGTAGTTGCCGATGGTCAGCACACCGGACGGCTGCACGCCGGAGAATACAACTTTTTTGTCTTTGTACATGGTATGAAAATTCCTTTATGTTGGGATTACTTGGAAATTATTCGCCGATCAGATCTTTCAGCGTCTTTTCCATCATCTTGTTGATGACTTTCTTCTGGGATGCGAAGGTGGAAGCGGGTTCCTTGCCGTTGAGGACGATGCTGGAAACGGCGTTGGAAGAACCGAAGGAGAAGACGTGTTCGAGTTCGTATGCACGGTTGTCGATAACGAGGTCGAGCATTTCGATGGATTCCTTGTCGCGGAGATACTTCATGGAGAGAGCGGTTTCGTAGTATGCCGGACGGAGAACTTCACGGGACTTCGCGGACATTGCTTCGAGAACGAAGGAGCTGTCTTCAACGCTTGCCGCGCTGATCGGAATGGTGGCGTAGGAACCTACGTGCCATACGATGTTGCGGTAGTTTTCCTGCTGTTCGTCATACTTCGGGCAGGGAGCGATACCGAAGTCGGTTTCCATTTCGCGGAGACGGATGACCATCTGGAGGTTGGTGATCCAGAACAGACCGCGGTTTTCTTCGAACATCTTGGTGGTGCAGAGGTGGTAGCCTTCGTTGCCGTAGTTGTGGTAGTTCAGGGATACGGACGTATCGAGCATGAACTGGGAGAGGTCTTCGAGAATACTGTAAGCGCGTTCGTCGCCTTCGAGCGTGAAGATCGGCATATCGTTTTCATCCTTGTCGATGAGGTGGTAGCCGAAGGTTACAAACATGGCGGTTCCGTTTTCGTTCTGGGTGAGGTTGGCGATGGAGTCCGCGGAGTCGAGGTCACCGTCACCGTCGAGGTCGATGGATGCACCGGTGCAGAGAGTCTTGTAGGTGTCAAAGGTCCATTCGTCGTTTGCTACGTAATAGTAGGGCGTTTCGAAGCCGTGATCTTCCAGAACCTGAAGGTTGATCATGGTACACCAGGTTGCGTCGTTGTTCAGGGTACTGATGTCACCGGAGACCATGTAGAGCTTGTGCGCGATGCTGAGGTCGGCGATGGAACGCTGGTCCCACCATGCACGGCTGAGATCCATGTGGGTCGCATCGGCGGCAAGGTCGGTCAGATAACCGTTCTTGACGAGGGTACCGGACTGGTCGAGCGGAGGCATGGCAACGTCGAAGGTATCATCGCCGGCGGTAACTGCGTTCTGAACGGTGGAAACGAGAACGCCGTTGTCGCATTCCTGAGCGAGAATGTTCAGATTGTAGGTTTCGTTGACATAGGAGTTACGGTCATACACGGCGTCGTTGAGAACTTCGCCGGTGTAGCCTTCTACCCAGATGCTTCCTTCTGCCCAGTCGGTGAAGGATGCCTGCGATTTGGTGATGAATGTAAAGTTTCTTCCGCCGAAATCCTTGTCACCGAGTTCCGGATCGAAGGATTCGACTTCCTCTTCTTCAACAACTTCTTCCCCTGCGGAAGGAGTTTCTTCACTGGATGCGGTCGTTTCAGCAGCGGTGGGGTCGGTATTTGCGTCGCTTTCCGCGCAGGCAAACATTGAGGATGCAAGCATCAGCAGTGCGAGCATCAGACAGAATTTCTTTTTCATGACAGTTCTCCTGAAAAATATTATAAAATTTTTATATATTGGGGTGTTGGGACGGTTTTGAATTGTCACGCGTTCTGTTCGTCGCGGATCTTCCGCAGACGCTTCATCACGTCGTTTCCGCCGCGGCCGAAGTAGTCGTGCAGACGTTCGTATTCCGCGTACAGCTTATCGTACACGGCTCTGTTTTCAGGAATCGGACGGTAAACTTTGTCGGACAGACTGCCCATCGCATTCACGGCGTCATCGAGGTTATCGTAGCCGCCCGCTGCGCTGCCTGCCGCGTATGCCGCGAAGATTGCCGAACCGAGCGACGGGCACTGTGCCGAACCGGCAATGCGGATGTCCATGCCCGTCACGTCTGCGTAAATCTGCATGATGAACGGGTTTTTGACGGCAATGCCGCCTGCCGCACGGATTTCATCGACGGCTGCACCGTGTCTGCGCTAGATTTCGATGATCATGCGGGTACCGTAGGCAGTCGCTTCGACAAGGGCGCGGAAGAGGTCTTCCGGACGGGTGTTCAGATTCATGCCGAGGAACAGACCGGAAAGGTCAAAATCCACAAGAACACTGCGGTTGCCGTTCCACCAGTCGAGTGCGAGGATACCGGATTGACCGGGTTTCTGCTGTGCCGCTTTTTCGGTCAGCAGGGCGATCGGGGAGATGCCGCGTGCTGCCGATTCTTCTTTATAATCCGCCGGACAGAGAGTATCTGCGAACCACGCGAAATGGTCGCCGACGCAGGTCTGTCCCGCTTCGTAGCCGTAATAACCGGGGATGAGACCGTCCTTCACGACGCCGCAGACACCGGGAACGGGGAGACACTTTTCGGAAACGAGCATATGGACGCTCGAGGTACCCATGACGATGGCCATCTGACCGGGTGCGGTGACTTTCAGCGAAGGTGCGGTGACGTGCGCGTCGGAAACGGCGGTGGAAACCGCGATACCCGGACGGAGTCCGAGATGTACGGCGGTCTTTTCGGTCAGACGACCGGCGAGAGTACCGACCGGGGTGACCGGACCGGAGAGCTTGTCCGAGAAGATGTGGGCAAGGCGCGGGTCAAGCGCGGACAGAAAATCTTCGGAAGGGTAGGCGTCGTTCTGATACAGGGCTTTGTAGCCGGTGACGCAGGTGTTGCGGGTGAGGGTTCCGGTGAGCTGCCAGACGACCCAGTCGCCGGCGTCCACGAAATAAGCGGCGGTATCGTAAACTTCGGGCGCTTTGTCGAGCGTTTCCCAGACCTTGGGGATCATCCATTCGCTCGAGACGCGTCCGCCGTATCTGGAAAGCCATGCTTCACCGCGTTCCTGCGCGGTTTCTGTGATGCGGTTCGCGTATTCTTCGGCGGCATGATGCTTCCACAGCTTGACGTAGGCGTGCGGATTGTCCGCGAAGCGTTCGTCGAAACAGAGCGGGGTCCCGTCGGCAACGGTGGGGATGAGTGTGCAGGTGGTGAAGTCCACACCGATGCCGATGATGTCATCGGCGGAGACACCGCAGGTTTTCAGAAGTTCGGGGATGATGTGGTCGAGGGCGTCAAAGTAATCCTGCGGATGCTGGAGCGCAAAGTCAGGCGGGAGCTTGACGGAGCCGTGCGGGGTGAGGAGCGTTTCATCCATAACGGCGTGCGGGTAGTCGAACACGGTCGTGCCGATTTCGCATCCGTCGGAGGTTCTCACCAGAAGCGCACGTGCGGAGAGGGTCCCGAAATCGAGACCGATGGTATAGGCTGCTCTTTCCATGGAGAGTTCCTTTTTTTGCTGATAATTTTCCATTTCACATTATACTCCATTTCTGTAAGGAAGTCAAGAAAACGCGGGAAATGAATTCTTGAAATTGAGAAAAGGACGTGTTATAATGAAGAAAAAGTTTACAGGAGCAGGTAAAATGAGCGTTATTTTTATCACCGGGGCGCCGGGAACGGGTAAATCCACCGTAGCGGCAATGATTCACGAACAGCTGCGGTGTCCGTGGTTTGAATTCGGCTGGATTCCGGAGTTCCGGAATCTGAATCCGCATACCGAAATTTCCTATGAAGAGGAAGAGCGGATGTCTTTCGAAAATCTCATGCTCGTTACGGAAAATTACCTCCGTCACGGGTTTGAAAACGTGATCCTGACCGATATCCGCGAGGAATTCACGGACGAAGTGCGGGAGAAATTCGGGAATCGTGTGCGCGTGATTGTATTGTACAGTACGTCCGACGAGGTTATCCGTGAACGTGTCCTCGGACGCGACAACGGGAACGAATACCGCAATGCCGACGAAGCCGTGGAGATCAACCGCCGCTTTATGGAACGTGTGCCGCGGGAAGGAGAGATCCGTGTCCGCTGCAATGATGTGTCCGCGGAAGAAGTGGCACAGTGTGTGATCGACGCGCTGAATATTGAAAAAATGCCGTTACATCCGTAACGGCATTTCGTTTTGTTCAGAACAGTTCGTCAGAATAATTCGTCGAGGAGACGATAGTAACGGAGAAGCTCACGATCCGGAGGGATTCCGAGCGCGTCAAACAGACGGTCAGGGTTGAAACCTTCGCGGACACGTCCGCCGTAGGAGCCGTCCATGTTGTGGATCAGACTTCGGTAACAGAGCGAGATGTCCTGATACCGGTCGGCGATTCCGCTGTCACCGAGATCGATGAAGCCGGAAAGACGGCCGTTTTCCGCGAAAATGTTCGGCAGGCAGTAATCCCCATGGGACAGAACGAGGGTTTCCGGCGGACGGTTGTCGTACAGCCACGCGAGAAGATGCTCCGGTGACGCGAATCCGCCGGGGCCGAACGTCTCCGGTTCAACCGCATTCACGTCAACCTGTCCGTTCACGACATGGCGTTCCGCCGCTTTCAGATGCCGCGTCAGCGAACTGTCGCACGGACAGTCCGAAATGTCAGTTTTCCACAGCATGTGCATCCCTTCCGCGAGGATGTCAAGCAGCACGTCCGCATTGTCGAGATATTCGTCTGTGCACGACATCACGCCGGGAATCCGCGACATCAGCAGATACCGTGTTCCATCGGTCACATCCGTGTGAAGAACCTCCGGCACCGGCAGTTTTTTCGAAGCCATCCACGCCAGCATGGACACTTCCCGGTCATGTGCGTCGGAATACGTCCCGATTTTCAGAACCATATCGTCAAAACACAATACCTGAGAGCCGGACATTCCCACGTCATCCAGTGTATACGGACGTTCGCCAATGATTTTCTGAATTTCCGATGGTATAAACAAAATGTCCACCGCCTTTTTACTTGGAATATTTATTTGTAAGGAATTCTGCGTAATCCAATAGAGCCTGTTTTTTATCCTGAGGAAAATTTTCAGGCAAACGAAGATAGGTGGAAAATGGTCTGGAAGATTCCGGATTATCCGTAAGTCCAAGCAAATAATCGACAGAAACATGGAAATAAAGAGCGATTGCCATTTTTATATTGTCCGGTGGTTCACTTTTATCACGTTCATAGGCAGAGATAGAATGTTTGTTGATATTCAAAATCAGTGCAAGTTCATCTTGCGTCATTCCGGCATCTTTCCGCAGATCATATAATCTTTCACCAATCATAGGGCTACCCTTTCTCTAAAATAGAGTTAATAGTGAATATGATTGTAGTTTATAAATCTATTTTCATTTGAAATATTGACAAAATAAACCCAACAAGGTATAATAGTAGATAAATAATCTACTTATGCGCAGAAAAAGAGATTATTTGTAACCTAATGATACAAGGAGAAGATTTATGTCAAAGGAAACAAAAAGTCTGTCCGTCATACCGAGTGACGAACAGAGGACAATTGATGAGATGCAGGCATTTGGCTGGGAATTGGTGAGTTCGCAGGAAATAGCCACCAAGGATTCCCATCTGGAACGACATGGGGATACTCTTTATTCTGTTACGGAGAGCGAGAATTATGTGAAACTGGTTTTCAGCAGAGATACATCCATTGAAAACTATGCGGAACTGGATGCCCTGTACCGTCAGTATTTGGAATATCCCAATGTCGGAAGACCGGGAGGCAGAATTAAAAAACTTCTGGCGTTTATTTTGTGTATTACAATCTGGCCGGCAGGGATTATTTACATTATCTGGGGATTGGTTAAAGGTGTACAGGATCGCAATCAATACGCAAATTATATCATTTCCAGAGAAGAAAAAATCGAAGAATTGATGACGGAATCCAGAAAATATCGTTGAGTGTTATGGGAAGAATCGTTTCATCCATTGCGCTGAATTTAGTGAAATATGTATTGGCAACAATTTTGGGGATGTTCTATATGGCGTGGATTATTTCAACGCAGACCTCTGAAAACCTATATGCCATTCTTTTTGAGTCTGAGCAGGCAGGTCTGATTTTTGAGGATGCACTGAAAAATATGGCGACAGAACTCCCGATTGTCGGAATTCTATTGGGACAAATTTTTTCATTTCAGAATGCTCCGACTATTACTTTTTCCACAGGTTTTGAGGAGATATTCTCATTTGTTCTTATGCTGGTTGCAGTAAATGGACTGATAAAACCGTTATATTCTTATCCTGCCAAAGCGTTTAAAAGTTCCTACGAGGGGATTGATGTTGTAGTCAATACTTATGTTCTGGCAGTCGTCTCTTTGTGGGCAGTCGCGGGAACATTACTTATTCGCAACAGTATTTTGAAATTTTTACAGTCTTTTTCGATGGCGGTATGGTTATACAACAGTATGCTTTTGATATTGACCATTGTGTTTGTTTTGGGGTATTATTGTATTATGAAGCTATTGCACAGGGAGAAGGCAGGTTTTCTGAGTGCGATCTTGTTGGATATCTGTACAACGATGATTTTGCTGTGTTTTGTGAGTATGCTCGGAACATTGTCATATGCCGGTCTATCAAATATCACGAAGACCGATGAATTATTGATGTGTGCATTGGTAGTTATTTTACCGATTGCGGGAATCTATGTGATCAGTCTGAAAGATAAATACGGTTTTTGATGTTTGGTGTATACAAAAAGAAAAATGAAGGAACTTTGCAGAAAAGTATTCTTCATTTTTCTTTTTCGTTGAAAAGGTTTTTGGAAAGGGTTCGGGGAAACCTTTTTCCTTAAAAAAAGGTTTCCCCGAGAAACTTTATTCACTTAAATTGTTCTCTTGAACTGAGGACCGTAGGTTGCGCATGCTCTGTAGTCTGCGCCTTCCTTGTCCATGCCGAATGCGTTCCATGCAGCCGGACGGAAGATGTCTGCGTCCGGTACGTTATGCATTGCGACCGGGATGCGGAGGATGGAGCAGAGGGTGATGAGGTCTGCGCCGATGTGACCGTAGCTGATTGCGCCGTGGTTTGCGCCCCAGTTGTTCATGACGTCGTATGCGGTCTTGAACGGGGAGCCTTCCTTGCCGTCGCAGCGAGGTGCGAACCATGTGCACGGCCAGGTGTAGTCGGTTCTCTTCCAGAGGGTGTCGGTAACTTCGTCGGGAAGGTTTACAGTCCAGCCTTCGGCGATCTGGAGAACCGGGCCGAGACCCTGTACGAGGTTCAGACGGATCATGGTGCAGGGCATTTCTGCCTTGGTTACGAAACGGGAGGAGTAGCCGCCGCCGCGGAAGTAGCCGAGGTCAGCGAAGTTCCAGGTGGTGTTTTCCATGATGGCCTTCTGGTCCGCTTCGGTAACATTGTACCATTCCTTGATGAGGGCATTGCCGTTTTCGTCCTTTGCTTCGGCATTGGCGTCAACGCAGCACGCACCGGAGTTGATGAGGTGGATGAAGCCGCCGTTTTCGAGGGCTACGCCTTCCACGTCATAACCGGTCGCTCTCTTGACCGCTTCGGGACTCCAGTAGGTACGGACGTCCGCGAACATCTGGGGACGGTTGGTGAGCAGCTTCATGAAGAGCATGCCGAGACCGTTGAGAACGTCGTTTTCGGTTGCGAGGATGTAGGGTTCGCGTGCGCCGTTCCAGTCGAAGGAGGAGTTGAGCATTGCTTCCGGGAAGTCGCAGTTCGGATAGAAGTCCGTCCACTGTCTCTGACCCTGAAAACCTGCGGCGATGGCGTTGTGGCCGACCATTTCTTCTTCACAGCCTTCGGGGAGGTTCGGGTTGCCGTTCATGAGGTCCTTGATGATGACCATCATCTTAACGACGAATTCCCACTGAGCGTCCTTTTCTTCGCGGGACTTCTGCATATCTTCGGGGTTCTTGTCGAAGCCTTCGATGCAGTTCGCCTTGGTCCATGCGAGAGCCTTTTCGAATTCGGCCTTGTCATAGATTTCTTCGGTCATGCGGCGGATGAGTTCCACTTCGTCAACGGATTCAACGCGCATGCCGAGGTATTCTTCGATGAACTTGGAGTCGATGATGGAACCGCCGATACCCATGCAGATGGAGCCGATCTGGAGATAGCTCTTGCCGCGCATGGTAGCCGCTGCAACTGCCGCACGTGCGAAACGGAGGATCTTTTCCTGAACGTCCGCGGGCATGTCGGTGACTTCGTCAAGGTTCTGAACGTCGTGACCGTAGATGCCGAACGCCGGGAGACCCTTCTGTGCGTGGGTCGCGAGAACGGATGCGAGGTAAACCGCGCCGGGTCTTTCGGTGCCGTTGAAGCCCCATACTGCCTTGATGGTGTTGGGATCCTGGTCCATGGTTTCGGAGCCGTAGCACCAGCAGGGAGTTACGGTGATGGTGATGTCAACGCCTTCCTTCTTGAACTTGGAAGCGCAGGCAGCGGCTTCGCCGACACGGCCGATGGTGGTGTCCGCGATGATAACCTTCACGGGTTCGCCGTTGGAGTACTTGAGATTTTCGGAGATGAGCTTCTGAGCAGCCTTGGCCATAGCCATGGTCTGATCTTCGAGGGATTCACGAACCTTCAGCGGGCCGCGTCTGCCGTCGATAGTGGGACGAATACCGATTACGGGATAATCGCCGACAAGTCTGGATGTTGCCATTATGATAATTCCTTTCGAAATATAGAATGTGAGGTTCTTGGGGAAAACTTTTTTTCAAAAAAGTTTTCCCCAAACCCCTTTCAAAAAACTTCAATCTGGGTGAATTTACAAGGTGCAGCTGAAATCGTTTGGAAAGGGGCGGACGAATCGCTTTCTATAGGGAATTATACCATGGGCAAAGGAAAATTGCAATGTGTTTTTATGAATTTTATGCTTCGGCGGCGTAGAGACTGAGCCACGGGCGGTCATCTTCTGTAGGGACGGAGAGAAGTCCGCGTTCGCCCGCATCGTACAGACTGCGGGTGATGAAAATGTGGAGGGAGTTCGACAGGCGGTTTGCCGCCTGAGGAAGAAGGTGCTTCGGAACGTCCGGGATGAGAGTGTCGGTGATGATTTTGTATGCGGCGTCGAGATGCGGCCTGAACTGCGGATAGACTTCGTTGGTGAGTTCCGCGAGCTGGACGAGACGGTCGTATTTGCAGGAATAATAATTCGGAAGGAAGATGTCACCGTCAGTGAGGATGAGTTTCCGGTCGATGGCGATGCTGAGGAGGTATTTCTGATCGTCGGTCAGCGTATGGACATTGAGTTTGGCGGAGGTACCGAGGAAGTCCATACAGAAGCGGAACACACCTTCGGGAAGGTCGAAGAAGACGCTGCTGTCCAGTCCGCTCCACCAGTGATGGAAGCTCTGGACGTATTCGGAAGGCCGGTGGACGGGGCCGTCCCATTCTTCGTAGGAATACGGCGGACGTTCCGGTGATTCACTGGAGTCTGTGAAGCCGAGAGCGATCCAGTTGCCGCCGTTCGGACGTTCGGGAACCTTGTCGGAAGTGATGACATGGCATTCCTCGCCTTTGTAGCGGGAGGTCATGAATTCCGTGACCATGTGGATGTACACCCACAGCAGGCGTTCCCATGAGAATCCGGCGGGGTTGTACTCCGGCGAGGTCAGCAGGGAACGGTGGTCTTCGAGGAAGGCGAAAAGTTTGTCGGAAAAGGCAGGGAAGCAGGCTTCGACAATCTGATCGTACATCCGGAGCGAGGGATTTTCAAGGATGACGAAATCGGTCTGGTAGCGGTCAGCACCGACCTTCCGCATGAGCTGGTTATAGGTGAGATACTGCACTTCGTCCTCAATGTACGGTGCGGCGATGCCAAGCTCGGTACAGAGTTCTTCGATGGTGAGCGGCTGACGGTAGGCGGCGAGGAGGATGTTCTGGGCGGATTTCCGCTTGGCGCAGGACATGGGTTCGCCGTCCGCGCCGGGGGAAAACTGACAGGAGAGAACGAGATTTTCGGGCTTGAAGCTTCTTTCACCGAATTCACGCATGGTATGGATACCTTCTTTCAATAAATTTCGTGCGTCGTGGAGCCACCATTTGACGGTGCCGGGGCTTTTGCGGAGGGTTCCGGCGATTTCCGCAACGCTTTTTCCGTCAAAGTAGTGCATCACGACGGCTTTCCGGTAGTTTTCCGAGAGAAGGGCGATCTCGCGGCGGAGGAGATTTTCCGTTTCCCGGCGGGTGATTTCCTCCTCGATATTGTCGGATGAGACGATATCCTCGGGGAGGTAGACAGTGCCGCCGGTTTTTTTGTCGCGGAGGCGTTTGAGAAAGATATTGTTCGACACGCGCCAGATGAACGCGCCGAGATTGTCGATGGTTTGTCCTTGGCGGACGATTTTGATCAGTTCGAGCGCGATGTCCTGCGCGAGGTCTTCGGCTTCCTCGCGGGTGTTCATGCGCAGGCAGCAGAAGCCGAGGATTTTGTCGAAATAGTCTTCCTCGAGGAGATGCAGGATGTCGGATTCCGTCATGGGGGATGCCTTCCTTTCGCGGAGTTTTTGATGACCGGTCATTTCGATAGTAAAGTACCGTGAGCGGGGATTCGGTTGGAAAAATTTTTTTTGAGAAATTTAAAAAAACCTATTGACTCTCACGTTACGTAATAGTTTATAATATAAGCGCATGGGAGGAATATATATGCGAACAGTAAATGAAATTAGCAAAGTTACAGGTGTGAGTGTGCGCACACTGCATCATTATGACGCAATTGGACTTTTGAAACCTACAAAAGTAACCGATGCAGGCTATCGGTTGTATGACGATACAGCCCTTGGCCGATTGCAAAGTATTTTGTTGTTTCGTGAATTGCAGTTTCCGCTGAAAGACATTAAAGCATTTCTTGACAGTCCCACATTTGACGCCCGAGAGGCATTAGCTCAACAAATCAAACTATTAGAAATGCAATATAAACACATAGGCGAACTGATTTCCTTTGCCCGTGAAATTCAAACAAAAGGAGTTAAACGAATGGATTTTCAGGTTTTCGACAAAAACGAAATGGAACAGTACAAAGAAGAAGTAAAAGCAAAATGGGGTGAAACCAAAGCATATAATGAGTATATGCAAAAAAGAGATTGTGATTATGGTGAAATCGCAAATCAGTTGATGTCGTTGTTTGCAGAAATAGGTGCACTTCGAGATTTGCCGCCTTGTGATGAAAAAGTGCAAGAGAAAATTCGTGTGCTGCAGAGTTTCATTACGAAAAACTACTATAATTGTACTAACGAAATTTTGAGCGGATTGGGACAGATGTATGTGTGTGATGAACGCTTTAAGAAAAACATTGATAAAGCTGGTGGTGAGGGTACGGCTGAATTTGTCATGAAAGCAATAAAGGTTTATTGCGCCGAGAAATAAAATTGTCTGCAACGGAATGGGGAAGCCCACGCGGGTTCACTCGCCATTTGAGCAAAAAGTATCACACAAACAGGAGAAAAAATGCCGAGAAGTCGCAAAAACATATAGTGTTTATGCGGGTTTCCGGCGTTTTTCGATCCATCGACCGAGCAAAATTCACCGAAACGGTATCATTCCGCTTTGATTATACCACATAAAATCACGGTTTTGCAAAAAATTACATTCAATTCTCGTTTTGATATTGATTTTCCGGCGATATTCTGTTACAATAATGTAGTTGAAAAACAATTATTGTTTTATATAAAAAGGAGAAATAGAAATGGCACTTGTAACAACCAAGGAAATGTTCAAGAAGGCTTACGAAGGCGGCTACGCGATCGGTGCTTTCAACATCAACAACATGGAAATCATCCAGGCTATCACAGAAGCTGCTGCTGAAGAAAAATCTCCCGTTATTCTTCAGGTTTCCGCAGGCGCAAGAAAGTACGCAAAGCAGGAATACCTTCTCGCTCTCGCAAAGGCTGCGATCGCTGACTCCGGCATCGACCTCGCTCTCCACCTCGACCACGGCGCAGACTTCGAAATCTGCAAGGCGTGCATCGACGGCGGCTTCACCTCCGTTATGATCGACGGTTCCCACCACTCCTTCGAAGAAAACATCGAAGTTACCAAGAAGGTTGTTGAATACGCACACGCTCACGGCGTTGTTGTTGAAGGCGAACTCGGTGTTCTCGCAGGCGTTGAAGACGACGTTGTTGCAGAACACTCCTCCTACACCAAACCCGAAGAAGTTGAAGAATTCGTAGGCCGCACCGGTGTTGACTCCCTCGCAATCTCCATCGGTACTTCCCACGGCGCATACAAGTTCACCGCTGCACAGTGCACCAGAAACGAAGAAGGCATCCTCGTTCCCCCGCCGCTCCGCTTCGACATCCTCGAAGAAGTTGGCAAGAGACTCCCGGGCTTCCCGATCGTTCTCCACGGCGCATCCTCCGTTCCGCAGCACTATGTTAAGGAAATCAACGAACTCGGCGGTCAGCTCCCGGACGCAGTCGGTATTCCGGAAGAACAGCTCCGCAAGGCAGCTACCATGGCAGTCTGCAAGATCAACATTGACTCCGACATCCGTCTCGCTCTCACCGCAGGTATCCGCCGCGTGATGACCGCTCAGCCGGAAGTATTCGACCCCAGAACCTACCTCTCCGTTGCCCGCGAAGAAGTTAAGAAGACCGTTTACCACAAGATCGTAAACGTCCTCGGCTCTGCTAATACTCTTTAATTGATGAACTTATATCGGGGAAAACTTTTTTGAAAAAAAGTTTTCCCCGAACCCCTTTCAAAAAACTTTAAACAAATATATTTGCAAAGTGCAGTGCAGATTTTACGAATGGACTTTTTGAATATATTGGTTTAAATTGAGTTCTATTAAAAAAAATGGAGAGTACGACGGATGAAATGGTCGGGAGACTATAAGGTAAATGCGAACGATGTGGATTTCAACAACATCGTTTCGGTTTCGAATATTCTGCGGTATATGCAGGACGCGGCGAATTACGCAATGGAGGCGGACGGGCCGTCCTATCTGGAACTGTTTGAGAGGGGACTGGCGTTTATTCTGAGCCGGATCCGTCTGAGTCTGTACGCGCCGGTATATTCGCATGAGAAACTGGAGGTTCAGTCGTGGGCGTGTGAATCGAAGGGGGCGCAGTTCAACCGCTGTTACCGGATTCTGCGGGAAGGAGCAATTGTTGCCGAAGCGGTATCGGTATGGGCGCTGTGCGGGGTGGAAGACCGCCGTCTGCACCGGGTGAGTGAGTTTGATTTCGGCTACCGGACGGACGAGATGCTGGAACTGGATCTTCCGGCGCGGTTCAAAATTCCGGAGGACGTTTCGCTTCGTCTGGTCGGAGAGAGAACCGTGGAATACGCGGATATCGACATGAACGGGCACATGAACAACACGAAATATCCGGACATTCTGTGCGGGTATATCGGGGATATGCGCGGTCAGCGGGTGATTTCGATGGCACTGTCGTTTGTGTCGGAAGCACCGCTGCATGAGGCGCTGAAGGTTTACGCCGGATCGAGCGACGGGGTATGGTATGTACGTACCGTGAGAGAAAACGGACAGACCAACGTCGAGGCGGAAATTATTACGGAAGCAATCTGAAAAATTGAAGATGAGAAAACCTCCGGGAGTTCGTAAGAACTCCAGCGGAGGTTTTTTTACTATGTAAAGATTTTCACTTCGTCAGTGTACGTCCGACGGCGTCGTTCCAGCCGTTGTAAAGCTGTGTGCGCTTTTCTTCCGTGATCGCCGGCGCGAAGGTCTTATCCACCGCACGGAGTGCGAGGAGTTCGTCCTTCGACTGCCAGAAGCCGGATGCAAGCCCTGCGAGGAATGCTGCGCCCAGTGCGGTCGATTCGCGGACGACGGGACGGATGACGCGGCGGTCACTGATATCCGCCTGGAACTGCATCAGAAAATTGTCACGGGTCGCGCCGCCGTCCACGCGGAGTTCGTGGATGGGTGCGCCGGTATCGCGTTCCATGGCGTGAATGAGGTCGGCGGACTGGTAGGCGATGGATTCTTCCGCCGCACGGATGATGTGTTCACGCTTCGTTCCGCGGGTGATCCCGACGATGGTACCGCGGGCGTACATATCCCAGTGCGGTGCGCCGAGTCCGGTGAACGCGGGAACGAGGTAGACGCCGCCGCTGTCGGGGACTTTGGTCGCGTAGTATTCTGCGTCGCGGCTTTCGGAGAAGAAGCGCATTTCGTCGCGAAGCCACTGAATGACGGAGCCGCCGCAGAAAACGCTGCCTTCAAGAGCGTAGGTGACGGGTTCGCCTTCCAGACCTGCGCAGATGGTGGTCAGCAGGCCGTTTTCGCTGTATTCGCGCTTGGTGCCGGTATTGAGCAGGAGGAAGCAGCCGGTGCCGTAGGTGTTTTTCGCGTCACCTGCGGAGAAGCAGCCCTGTCCGAACAGTGCCGCCTGCTGGTCGCCCGCAACACCGCAGACAGGGATGTCACAGCCGTCGATTTTCGCGGTGCCGAAGAATTCGGAGGAGGATTTCACGTCGGGAAGCATGGACGCAGGGACGCCGAACAGTTTCAGCAGGTCGCTGTCCCATTCGAGCGTATTGATGTTGTACAGCATCGTGCGGGATGCGTTGGTGCGGTCGGTGGCATGGATGCCGGTGAGCTTCCAGATGAGCCATGTATCGACGGTGCCGAACATCAGATCTCCGTTTTCCGCACGTTCGCGGACCCCTTCGACGTTGTCGAGAATCCACTTGATCTTGCTGGCGGAGAAGTATGCGTCCGGAACAAGTCCGGTTTTTTCACGGATCACGGTGTGATGCGGAGCCATTTCGTCGATGATGGGCGCCGTCCGGCAGCACTGCCATACAATCGCGTTCATGACAGGCGTGCCGGTCTTTCTGTCCCAGACGATGGTGGTTTCACGCTGGTTGGTAATGCCGATCGCGGCGATTTCATCGGCGGAAATTCCGGTTTTCGCGATCACTTCCATCAGACAGCCGTATGATGTAGACCAGATGTCGATGGGATCATGCTCTACCCAGCCTTCCTTCGGATAAATCTGCGGGAATTCTCTTGCCACAACCCCGACGATCTGTGCGGCATGATCGAACAGAATTGCCCGCGAGGAAGTCGTTCCCTGGTCAATGGCGATAACGTATTTTTTCATGGTAATCCTCCAAAATGTAAATCAACAGGTACTTCAAATTCGGACCATACTCTGTCATTTTTTTCAGTGCAAAGTTTTTTGAAAGGGGTTTGGGGAAAACTTTTTTCAAAAAAGTTTTCCCCAAGAAATTCAATTTTTTATATTTCCAACCTCGCGGCTCCGCCGGACTCAGCTGCGAGGGCTTCTTCGCGGCGGCAGGTGAGGATGAGGTACTGACCGTCGATCATGAGGGAGACGATGGCTTCGATGCGGGAGGTATCGATGTGTGCGAAGCTTTCGTCGAAGATCATGAAGGGTGTTTCGTTTTTGAAAATTTCTTCCGCGAGGGCGATGCGGAGAGAGAGGTAGGCAAGGTCGGAAGTGCCGCGGGAGAGATATTCGCCCGGCAGGATGTCCGTTTCGGTGGAACAGCCCGCATTGAAGCTGCCGTCGAGGGTGATGGATTCGTGCGTGCCGCTGGTCGCGCCGGAGAGAAGGATCGACGCGCTTTCCGCAATTTTCGGGAGGATACCGGAACGCATCTTTTCGCCGGCCTGTGTCAGGGCGGATTTCGCGAGTTCGCATGCGTCGTGACGCAGGGAGAGCTCTTCGATACGGCGGTCCAGTTCGTCGAGTGCCGTGGCGGCTTCGTCGGGATTGTGGGCGGGAGAGCCGAGTGCGGCAAGCTGGTTCTCAAGCTCATGCTGACGCTTTTCCGACGATTTCAGCGCACTGTTCGTGAAATCCCGTTCGCGCATGAGATTCTTGATGCCGTCCGCGTTCAGGGACGCCGCGGTCTGTCCCCACGGCAGCTTGATCGTTTCGAGATATTCGTATTCCGCATTGACACGGTCCACGCCCGTGAGCTGTTCGTTCAGGACTTCCAGCTTGCCGGTCAGGTTGGAGAGCTTTGCCGTCATCGCTTCGCGGTCGGCGCGGATGTCATCCGCCGTGGCGCAAAGCGTTTTAAGCGTAGCGAAGATATCTTCCTGCGGTTCCACGCCTGCTGCGGAGCATAATCCGTCTATCCGGACAAGGGCTTCGTCGAAGCGCTGTTTCGCCTGCGCAAGGATCAGATCGGTCGGACGGAGACTGCTCGGATCGTCCGTGTCCGTCTTTGGCTCCTCCTCTTTCTTATCCTCTTCGGAATCTCCCGGCTCATCGGGAACGTCCGTCGGCGGGGTGGAGGTTACCGGTTCGGAACAGAGCCGTTCCAATTCATCGATGGATTCCACATTCCAGTCCTCAAGCAGCTGTGTCAGTGCGGCGGAGGTACGGGCATTGCGGACGATGAAGAAAACGCCGAGGGTGACAAAGGCCAGAGTCATCAGAAGCGGAAGAAGATAGAAATCGGTATTGAACCAGTACAGCAGCAGGGTGATGCCGAAACCGAAGAGTCCGGCAACGAAGAGGGCCATCGAGGCAATGAACTGGTTGTGTGCGGAAATATCGAGCTGCTGGGCAGTTACAACGGGATTTTGCTCGGATGCAGCAGTGTTTTCCGGTTCCGGCGGAAGGGCGTCTGCCTCATCTGCGGGATCGATATCCGGGAATACATCCGGAATTCCGCCGTTCGCGGAGGAAGGCGTATGTCCGTAGGCGTCACAGGCTTCTGCGTAGGCGCGGATATCGCGTTCGGCTTCCTCCACGGCTTCGGAAAAACCGGTACCAAGAGGAGATTCGTCCAGAGCAGCAATGGTTTCACGCAGCGCGGCGATGTTTTTTTCTGCTGTCTCCGCACTGTCGATGCGGCGTTTGAGCATGATCTTATCGAGGGACTGAAGAATACCGTCGCAGCGGCGTTTGTCTTCCCAGAGTTCATTGATGCGTTTCCGGATGTCGTTCAGGGAATTGCTGACACGGATGATCTCGGAGGAGGTGCCGGAGGACTGCCGGATCTCTTCGGCGATGGCGGCACGTTTTTCACGCAGTTCCCCAAGTTCACCGCCGCTGCCGTTCTTGTGACAGATTTCACGGCGGACATTATCAATGGTGCGGATCGCTTTTTTGATGTCGACGTTTTCGTCCGCGGAGGAAAGAAGATTCTCCACTGCCGAGCCGACGCTTCCAGCGTCCGGTTTGATGAGCGCGGTCTGTCCGACGAAGCAGGTGTTCATGAACACATCCTCGGAGATGCTGAAGAAGTATTCGCCGGGGTTCTGACCGGTGAGGGACTCGCCGGTCGCACGGTTGATGATGCGCACGCGTTCGCGTGCGGGACCGTCGTCGGAGGTAAGGATCGCGCGTTCCAGACGGTATTCGACCCCTTCGTCCGTTTCGAGAAGAATGTAGCCGGCAGCCTGGCCGGTGAGACGGTTGATGTAACGTGCACGTTCGGACGGTTCACCGTTTTTCGGCGTTTTTGCGGACAGTCCGTAGAAGACGAATTTGATGAACATCGCCGCAGAGGATTTCCCCGACTCGTTCGCGCCGTGGAGTACGTTCACTCCGTCATCAAGGCGGATTTCGTAGTTGGAAAGTCCGCCGAAGGAAATGATGTGTAAAAGTTTCAGTTTCATAGCGGTACCATGTCAGATTCAGATTTCAGGTTCAGAACGTCTTTTCTCCGGCAAGAGCGGAGAGGGCATAACGGAATGCACGGATACCCACTTCCCGTGTCCGTGCGTCTTCCGCTTCAATGGTGGGTTTCAGGACGCGGTAGAGTTCGCCGGTGATGGTGGGAGCGCTTTCGAGGGCGGTCCGGTCAACGTCCGGAAGGGTGGCGTCCTCCACGCGGAGGAAGAACAGACCGCAGGGGTTGTTTTCCAGAGCTTCCGTATCGATGACAAGGGCAGGGGCGACAATGCCGGTGAGACGGAGGGAGAGCAGGGTATCCTCACCGAAGCGGTTCTGCGCGATGTAATCGGCGACGGCTTCGCCGACATCCGCCTGTGTGGAGAGACCGGTGAGGGCGAGTTCGCCTTTTTCGTAGCGGCGTTTGGAGAAACGTATCCTTTTGATCGTGACATTGGAGGAAGTGCCGGTTTTGTCGATTTCAACGACACAGGCACCCTTCGGACCGGTTTCGTCAAAGGCACGGGCTTCCAGACATCCGCAGTAGCACCAGCGGCCGTCATGACCGGGAGCGGGCGGGTTGTGAATATGACCGAGAGCGGCATAATCTGCGCCGAATGCGTCGAGATGTTCCGGCGTTATCGGGCAGTCCTTGGTGGAGGACTTCACGCCGGGCATGTCGCAGTGGCAGACGAGCAGATTCACGCGGGAAGGGTCGGCGGCACGCATTCCTTCAATGGGGACGGTGACAAGACTGTTTTCCGTGAAGCCGAAGCCGTACACGGTGACGGGAAGATCCGGTACGTCTGCGGAAGAGAGGGTGTTTTCACGGAAAATATGGACGTTTTCGGGAAAAGTGATTTTTGCCCACACGCTGTCGGCGGAAGCCGGGTCATGGTTGCCGGGGGCGATGAAGACGGGTTTGCCGAAGCGTTCGAATTCACGGATGAGGAGCGCGACGGTCTCGCGGGTGACATAGCCGCCGTCAAAAAGGTCTCCGGCGATGAGGAGAAGATCGACGGCATTGGCACGGGCATAGGTCATCATGGATGTGAAGGCGGCGCGCAGCTCGTTCCGGCGGATCTCGGCGTGACGGGAGTCAAGCCCGGAGAACGCACTGTCGAGGTGGATATCGCCTGTATGCAGAATTTTTATCATAAAGTATGAAAATCCCTGTAGTTATTATTTTTTTCATTATAACATATTTACAGATGGATTGCAAGAATACTCGCTTTTCCAGATTGTAAATTTAAATGGAAATCGCTGTGCGGAGAGTTTGAAATTTCATATTGAACTTCCCCTGCTTTTGTGGTATAATAAAATGTATTTCTATACGCTGCAGGGCGTATACTGTAAAAATTATCAGATAAAGGATTTGGATATATGGCAAAATACAGAAAGAACCGCATCAACGACGCCATGACCGCCGAATGTGCACAGATCGTCCGCGAAATCAAGGACCCCCGCGTTTCCGGCGTCATGATCACCGTCATGAATTCCGACGTTTCCGCTGACCTGAAGTTTGCGAAGATTTATTATTCCGTTCTCGGCGAGTGCGACGAAAAGGAACTTGCAAAGGGCCTCAAGTCCGCGGTTCCGTTCGTGCGTTCCCAGCTCGCACAGCGGCTCAATCTCCGCATTACGCCCGAGCTGACCTTTGTACGCGACGAAGGTGTCAAGCACGGTGCGGAAATTTCCAAGTTGCTCCGTGAAATCGCGAAGGATACGGAGACGGCAGATGAGGAGGACGAAGAAGACGATGAATGAGATGAACGAACTCTTCACGGAAGAAACCGCTCCCGTTTATGATACCGTTGACCTTGCGTTCCTCGCGGACGAAATCGCGGATACGAAAAATGCGCTCATCCTGACCCACGTGAATCCCGACGGGGACTGCATCGGTTCGGCGTTCGCTCTGCGGAAGCTGATTCTCGCCTGCGGCGGGAACGCACGTGTGGTCTGTCCGAATGATCTGCCGAAGCGGCTGCGCTTCCTTGCGTCCGACAGTCTGTACATGGGAGAGGATGAGGAACCCTACGACGCGCATTTTGATCCCGAAACCGATCTTACGGTATACGACCGGATTTTCTCCATTGACGTGGCCTCTCCGATCCAGCTCGGCGACCTTGCCGTGCTGATCCCGCACATCTCCTTCATGGTCGACCATCACGGAATGGGAGAGGCGTTTGCGAAGAATTATATCGATCCCACCGCTTCCGCGGCCGGCGAGATTGTTTACCGTCTGTATACGGAGCTGAAAAAGCGCGGCGTGATCGGCGATGTTCCCGAAGCGTCCAGACGGATGTACGCGGCGATTGTTTCCGATACGGGCAGCTTCAAGTTCTCGAATACCATGCCCGATACGCACATGGCGGCGGCGGAACTCGTCCGTGAAATCAATCACGCGGACGACGGCGGCATGGATACGGCGGATGTCTGCCGTTCCCTGTTCGGTCAGCGCACCCTCAAGGAGCTGACCGCGCAGATGCTCGCGATCCAGAATCTGCGGTTTTATGAAAACGGCCGTCTCGGCGCGGTGCTGTTCACGCAGCAGATGCTTGCCGACGCAGGGCTTACCGAAGAGGAAATCGGTAACGTGGTCGACACGCCGCGCGGCGTGGAAGGCGTGCTGATCGGCATTTCTCTCCGTCAGCTGGCAGCCGACCCGACGCAGTACAAGGTTTCCTCCCGTGCGAACGCGGAAATCGACTGTGCGGCGGTCTGCGCGAATTTCGGCGGCGGCGGACATGTCCGTGCTGCCGGATGTACGATCACGGCGGACGATCCCGAGGAAGCTCTCGCACGGATGGCGGAAGCCTTCGGTGCGGCGATCCGTGAAGCGAAAGGCGAATGATCCATGGGAAGACGCAAACCGGACACCATTTCCGGTGTCCTTATTATCAACAAGCACGCGGGGGTGACGTCGCACCGGATCATTTCGTCCGTGCGGAAGCTGTTTGACACCTCCCGCGTCGGTCACACGGGGACGCTCGATCCGATGGCGACGGGGGTTCTGCCCGTTCTGCTCGGACGTGCGGCAAAGGCATCGGATTATCTGATGATGCACGACAAGGAGTACATCTGTGAGATGAAGCTCGGGCTGACGACCGATACGGAGGACGTCACCGGCGAAATTCTCTCGCAGTCTAACGCAATCCCTGATGAGGAAACCGTCCTTGCGGCGTGTGCGTCGTTTGTCGGGAAGATTGAACAGATTCCGCCGATGTATTCCGCAG
Source organism: Eubacteriales bacterium (assembly GCA_045126415.1). GTDB lineage: Bacteria > Bacillota > Clostridia > Oscillospirales > CAG-272 > UMGS1696. The sequence goes on from JBGVOJ010000198.1 coordinate 32,831, forward strand.
TCAAGGTGGACGGCCGCAAGCTCGTCGACATCGCCAGAGAGGGCGGAGAAGTCGAGCGTAAGCCTCGTCCGGTGGAGATCTATGAAATCGACGTACATAAAGTGGCGGACGACGTGTATTCCATGCGGGTCGCGTGCTCGAAGGGGACGTACATCCGTACGCTGTGCAGCGACATCGGCAAGAAGCTCGGCTGCGGCGCGGCGATGCAGTCGCTTGTGCGTACGAAAACCGGACAGTTTACCCTTGACGACTGCGTGACCGTCGAACAGCTCGACAGCATGACCTTTGAAGAGCGGCTGACTCTGCCGAAAACGGTGGAATCGCTGTTCATGGAGCTTCCGGAAGTGAACATTCCGGATTATTACGTGAAGCTGGTGCGCGGCGGGACGAATCTGTTCCAGAAGAAGCTGAAGGCCGAATTTGAGGACGGGACGCTGATCCGTATCCGGAACCGCGGCGAGTTCATCGCGCTTGGACGTGCAGAAACGGATGAGAACGGCAAGGCGGTCATCCGTCCGGAAAAGCTGTTCAGTCTCGGAGAACAACCGGACGCGGAGGGCTGACATGAAGATTATCGACTGCCCGTTCATTGACCAGCGGGAGAAATATCCGACCGGATGTGAAAGTGTGTCGGCTGTGATGCTCCTGCGGCATTTCGGCTTTGACGTGACGCCGGAGGAGTTTATCGACAACTGCCTGCCGAAGGCACCGGAGCCGATGTGCGAAAATGGCGTCTGGTATGCCGCCGATCCGCAGCATTTTTACCTCGGCAATCCTTACACGGACGACGGCTGGGGCTGCTTTGCGCCGGCGGTCTGTGCAGGTCTGCGGGAATATCTCGGCGATTCGGAAGAATTCGAGGTACGGGAAGTGTACGGCAGTACGCTTGCCGATCTCTGCCGTGAGTACATCGGACGGGACATCCCCGTGATTGTATTCGCGACGATGGGAATGGCGGCTCCGCGGGAATACCGGACGTGGAAAATTCCCGGGACGGAGAAGACATACACGTGGAAGACCCCGATGCACTGTCTGCTGCTCGTCGGGTATGACGGAGAGTCGTTCGTGTTCAACGATCCTCTGGTCGGGAAGAATACCGTTTATCCGGAGGAAACGGCGTCTGCCGCCCATGAAGGTATGGGGATGCAGGCGGCGGTGCTGTTAAAACGGTTAAATAATTGTAAATAATTGCGGAAAACACACTATTTGTTTCCAATGTGTGTTATAATTAAAAATCAGGATAATCAAAAAACGACGGGAGTTTTGGCTTCCGTCAAGGACAGAAATGAAAAAAAAGTCAGTTTTTGACACAAATTATCTCACGCGTACCGGTCTGTACGTTCTGACAGCGGCTCTGGCGTTCGGCGTTCTTGTCTACGCGGCGTATCATCTTCTCGGGCGTTTTTCGCCCGGTCTGGAGCTGGTCGACGCCGTTCCGACGAGTGTGTCGAAGACCGTTTCCGCTGATGGCTACATCATGCGCGACGAAACGGCAGTCTATGCGACGGACGTTTTCGGCGGCAGTGTGGCTCCCGCAGTAAGGGACGGTTCGCATGTCTCCCTTTACGGGAAGATCGCGGATGTTTACGCCAATTCTTCGCCCGATACGGAAACGCGTCTGAGGGAGCTGGACGAACAGATCGCACTTCTCGAAAAAAATCAGTCCGAGAACCGTTCGGTGCAGAGCGCATCCGGGCTGGACGCGGATATTTACAGCGATCTTTTCACCATCCGTTCCCATTGTGAGGACGGAAATTATGCCGATGCACTCGCGCTTCGTACCGAGCTTCTCGTCGGTATCAAAAAACGTGCGATCCTGACCGGGGAGATCACCGACTATGCGTCGCAGATCTCTATGCTGGAAGGAGAAAAAGCCTCCCTGCGCACCGGTCTGGGCGCAAATCTCGGTTCGGTCTACAGTGCGTCGGCAGGGTATTTCTTCTCGGATGCCGACGGCTACGGGAATATCTTTTCTTCCGACAGGATCGACAGTATGACGTTCGATGAATTCCTGCAGATGACGGAGACCGATCCGGAAACGGGAACCGGACTCAGCATCGGGACGATCGTAACGGATTACAAATGGTACATCGCCTGTCTCATGGACAAGGCGGATGCGGCGGGTTTGGCGGATCGTTATTCCTGCGACGTCATGTTCCGGTACAGCGGGCAGATGCTGGAAATGCATGTGTACCGCGTGATCCCCGAAACGCCCGGAGACCGTTCCGTGGTCGTTCTGGAGTGCGGGAAGATGCCCGTTAATTTTGATTATACGCGCATGCAGCCGGTGGATATCGTGACGGCGACCTATACCGGATACGAGATTCCGTCTTCCGCAGTCCGGGTGGTCGGCGGTTTTCAGGGAGTCTATGTCAAGAACGAGGTCACCATTGAATTCCGGCGCATCCATATTCTGTATGAATACGACGGAAAGATCATCTGTTCCGGAAAACCGGACAGCATGAAATACGAGAAGGGCCCCGACGGTACCTACAAAACAGATGAAAACGGACGGCGCATTGAGGTCGTCGATACCAACGACGAGATCTATCCGTGGATCGCACAGAACGATATCGTGGTTGTGAGCGGTACGGAACTGTATTCCGGCAAGACGATCGACGACTGACAAGGCAGAGATTCAAAGAAGGCACAGAATGACAGAAAGACAGATCGAACTGCATGACAATTACATGCGGGTTCTTGAAAAAATTGAAAACGCGAAGGCAAGACGCACAGTGAATACCGGACGGGAAGTGACCCTTCTCGCCGCAACCAAAACCGTTGCTGCGGAGGACATTACGTTTCTTGTGGAAAACTACGGTCTGCGGCTGTGCGGGGAAAACCACGCGCAGGAGTTCAATGCGAAGTATGAGGCTGTCACGGCGGCGGGTGCACGGATGGATTTCATCGGGCATCTGCAGACCAACAAGGTGAAGTACATCGCCGGACGCGCCGGGCTGATCCATTCCGTAGATTCCGTCCGTCTGGCGCAGGAGATCGACCGGAAGTGTACCGCGCTCGGTGTCCGTCAGGGAATTCTGGTGGAGGTCAACATCGGTATGGAGGAATCCAAAACCGGTATCGCTCCCTCGGAATTCGAACGATTTGTGGAAGAAATTTCCGGATTTTCGTCGATTGACATTTGTGGGATGATGACGATGGCACCGAAATGCACGGAAAATGACGAATTTCGCAAATATTTTAGAGAATCTTGCAGAATATTTCTTGACTTTTTCGCAAAAAAAACGCATAATATAGGAGAGCCTGTTTTGTCTATGGGAATGAGTGACAGTTACGAGTGCGCCATAGAGGAAGGCTCCACGATGGTACGCGTCGGCAGTGCGATTTTCGGTTCCCGGAAATACACCTGACCGTGTGCTATCGGATCAATACCTGGCACAACTTATTTTATTATTTAAATAATTTATGTGGATTACACTGCCGAACAACGGCAGCATGGAGGTTAACATGGGACTTATGGATCGAATCAAGAAGGTAACCGGCACGAACGACTCTTACGATGATTCCTACGATGACGATTACTACCAGGGCTTCGATAACGGCTACGACGAAGGCGGCATGGCACCGGAAGATGATGTTCAGGTTGCCGGCGGCATGAATATGGGTATGGGCAATACGCAGCAGATCAATCCTCAGCCGATGGGCGGGATGAACATGAACGCACAGCCGGCACAGAACGGCCCCATCGGTTTTTCCGGTTCCAACATCAAGATGCAGGTCGTTCGTCCGAAGACCTACGACAGCGATACCGCTTCTCAGATCGCAAATCACCTTCTCAACAAGTGCACCGTCGTTCTGAACCTTGAAAATTCCAACAAGGAAACCTCGAGAAGACTGATCGACTTCCTCTCCGGCGTTGCTTACTCCATCGGCGGCAACCTCAAGCGCATTGCTGTCAACGCATACGTGGTTACTCCCGCGAATGTTGATGTGGAAGATGCAAAGATCAAGGCTGCTCCCCGCCGTTCCGAACCCCAGCCCGAAGCAAAGGAAGCTGCAAGCGAAGATTTCTCCGATTTTAACTGAGAACACTCGGGAACTATAGGGATACATAAGAATACACAAACGTAAACTGAAGCTGTACGGCGATCAGGTTTTGTTTGTGTACTCAAAAATGCGGTTTCGCGACAAACTAAGAAACCGCAGAGACCCATTATCCACCGGAGGAAACAATTGTATCAGTTTTTTTATGTGCTGACTGCCACAGTAAGTTATCTTATCACCGCGATCCAATTGCTGATGTTCGCGCGTGCGATTCTGAGCTGGCTGCCCATCGATGAAGACAATCCCATTGTGAACTTTCTTTATGCCGTGACGGAGCCGGTTATCATGCCGGTCCGCGCGGTGATCGAACGCTTCGGATGGTTTGAAGGAATGCCGATCGATATGTCGTTCTTCATTACGTTCCTTCTTTTGTCGATCCTTGAAGTGATGCTTTGACCTTTTTGTACTATCTGACCGAACTATGACAAACAGCAATACGATGGTATCACGGGCAATGGACAGATTACGCGAATCGGAGTATGCCATTGCCGTGACCGATTTTATGACCCCCGCGGAGATCGCGGAGGTTTACAGCAATTTAATTACCCGGAGCGGCGGCGGTATCGCCAGATGCTTTTTCTGGGGCGGATGCCGTGGAGCCGAAAGGTCTACCGCGGTTTTTTTGCCTGAGTGGTATCTTCCTGAGCCGGACGCACCCCGCCATGCTCTTCCGCTTGATACGGCGAGACGCGATGCGTTTGCTGCACATCTGGCAGCGAATCCGGAGATCGCCGCCGAGATTCCGATCCGTGCGATCCGGATCCGGGGCAGCGGGTTCCGCGAACTGACGCACCGGGATTTTATGGGAGGGATTCTCTCCCTCGGCATTGAGCGCAGTACGATCGGCGATATTGCCGTGATTTCCGAGGCGGAGGCGCTGGTGTTTGCGCTCGACAAAATTGCACCGTACATCGTTTCCGAACTGCACAAGATCGGAAGGGACGGCGTCCGCGCGGAGCTGTGCGAACTTCCGCCGGAGTACGAAATTCCCCGCCGGTACGAAACGATGGAAATTGCCGTATCGTCCGCGCGGCTTGACGGCATTGTCCGTGCGCTGACGGGCAAATCCCGGGAAGCGGCGGCCGACATGATCCGGACCGGTCTTGTGGAACTGCGTTATCTCCCGACGGAGAACGTCTCTGCCGAAGTAAAAGACGGCGACATTTTATCCGTCCGAGGTTTCGGCAAATACGTGATCGGGGAAACGGACGGTCAGACCCGGAGCGGTCGCATCAAAATCAAATGCCGGAAATACATCTGATGATATAAAAATTTCTGTTTTTAATTTTTATGATTTTCATATGTGTATGTGAAAAGATTTTGGAAAAGGGTCTGGGGAAAACCTTTTCCTTAAAAAGGTTTTCCCCAGAAAACTTTATTTTATAAGGAATATTAAGGAGAACGACCATGCCGCATGATTTCAGAAACAAATCCTTTCAGAAGGTTCTTCGCGGATACGCACCGGATGAAGTGGAAGAGTATATTGCTTATTTGAATGAAGAATACCGGAAACTCGAACAGCGGACGACGGACAGCGAACGCAAACTCGCACTCGCTCTGAAAAAACTGTACGAAAGCACCAAAAACGGCTCGACGAATTCCGTCGGACCGGCTGCACGGGAAGAGGCGGCGAAGCTCCTGCGGAAAGCGGAATCCGAAGCCTCCGGGATCGTCGCGAAGGCGGAAGAGCAGGCTGAGGAAAAGGCTCTGGAGATCGTGCATAAAGCGCAGGTACAGGCACAGGCTGTGGTCGTAAAAGCTGCACAGCAGGCGGAGTCCGGAGCCTCCGGGATTATCGCAAAGGCGGAACAGCAGGCTGGGGAAAAGGCCATGAATATCGTGCATAAAGCGCAGGTACAGGCGCAGGCTGTGGTCGTAAAAGCTGCACAGCAGGCGGAGGTCATTCTTGCGGGGGCGAGAGCAGAAGCAGCCGCACACCGTGATGAGGTGAAAAAAGCGCAGGATACCGCAAAGAGCATTTATGATGAGATCGGTTCGTTCCGCGACCGTCTGTTTGCCCTGTACAACGAGCATCTGGACGCACTGGAAGGCGTGACCGATGTGGCTCAGGAATTTATGGAAGCGGTGGACGGTCAGACCGGCACAGCTCTCGCGGAAGACATCCGGAAGCCGGAAGAAGAGGTGTCTGAATCTGAGAAAGAAATTCCGGAAATCGCGGAAGAAGAACTGCCGGAATCTGCAGAGGATGCACTTCTTCCTGAAAAGACGGAATGCGAAGATGCGGAAGAGCAGGAAATGAGCGGAGAACCGGACGATTCTGCCGAAGAAGCGGAAATGCCGGAAGAGGCTCCTGATGCCGATGAACTGGCAAGCAACCTGGCGTTCATGGACCGGCTTTTTGCCAATCTGCAGACTGCGGAAGAGACAGTCGGTGATGACCTGTACATTGATATCCCCGAAGAGGAGGATTTTGATCTCTCGGAATATCAGGAAATGGATGAATCTGCGGATGTCGTGGAAGAAGCCCCGGAAGGGGATGACATGAAAATGGAAGATGAATTTCCCGCGTTCATGATCGACTGGAAGAATCGCAGTGCCGTTTCCGCACTGGAAGAAGAAGAGGCGTATGGAACGGACGAAGCGGACGGAGAAACGGTGAGCGAGAGTGATGATTTCCGTTCCGCGGATGGTTTCGAGAAATTCGAAGAGGAAGTCAGCGATTTCGAGGAAGAGGTAACGGAAGAAAACTACGATGATTACAGCCCCGAAGAGCTTCCCGAAGAGGAAGAGACCGCGGACGAGGAATATGAAGAAACCGAAGAAGAGCAGGACGAGTACCACGATATGGACCAGATCTTCAACGAGGACAAGTCCAAGCGGGAAATGTCCCTGACCGACGAATTCAATATTATTTTTGATGATTCCAAGAGTAATCAGAATGTGAAGGAGATCAGCCGTCAGCCCATCCTTACGCCGGACAATCCCAAAAACGCAAAAAAGCATAAGAAATTTTAAAGGACTGCACCATACATGATAATTACAGTTGTAATAATGATCCTGTGCGTGGTTCTCGATCAGGTGACAAAGCTCGCTGTCGCAGAGAAACTCGCGCCGATCGGTACGTACCCGCTGATTGAAGATGTTTTCCATTTTACGTATGTTGAAAACCGTGGGGCGGCGTTCGGTATGCTGGCGGATCACCGGTGGGTGTTCATGATTTTATCCACCGCCGCGATCCTTGTGATGCTGGTCTGGCTGTTCTGGGAAAAGCCGAAGAGCTGGTGGATCCGCGTGGCGACGGCATTCGTGATCGCGGGCGGTATCGGCAACATGATCGACCGTGTACGTCTCGGTTATGTTGTGGACTTTATCGACTGCCGGTTCATTGATTTCTATGTATTCAACGTGGCGGACTCGTTTGTCTGCATCGGCTGCGGCATGTTTCTCGTCGGCGCGGTTTACATGGAAATCATGGAGCAGAAAAAGAAGAAGGCCGGGGCGTCGGATGTAACGGAAAGCGGGGACGGCGGCTCCGATGAATGAAAACGGGATGGAAATGGAAAAAAGCGCGGAGCTGGAAAATGTCACGTTTCTGACGGCGGCGCGGGACGGTGAGAGAATCGACTCGTACCTTTCGGCGGAATGCGGGATATCCCGTTCGGCGGCGCAGCGTCTGATTGCGGACGGTGCCGTGACGGTGAACGGAAAGGTCTGTGCGAAAAATTACAAGACAAAGACCGGCGACGCGGTCGAGATCACGTTCCCCGAAACGGAGGAATGCGACGCGAAGCCGGAGAATATCCCGCTCGATGTGGTATACGAAGACGGGGATATCATCATCGTGAACAAGCCGTGCGGGATGGTGGTGCATCCCTCGCCGGGACACGCGGACGGAACGCTCGTGAACGCGCTGATGTATCACTGCGGGGATTCGCTGTCGGGCATCGGCGGGGTTCTGCGTCCGGGGATCGTCCACCGGATCGACCGCGATACGTCCGGTCTGATCTGCGCGGCGAAAAACGACGCGGCGCACCTGTCGCTGGCGGCACAGCTTGCCGATCACTCGATGCACCGTGAATACCGGATGATCGTCTGCGGAAATCTGAAGGAAGAATCCGGAACCGTGGACGCACCGATCGGGAGACACCCGGTCGACCGGAAACGTATGGCGGTGGTGAAGGACGGCAAACATGCCGTGACACACTGGAAGGTACTCGAACGCTATCCGGGGTTCACGTATGCGGAAGCGGTTCTCGAAACGGGACGTACCCACCAGATCCGTGTGCATCTGTCACACATCGGTCACCCTCTCGCCGGAGACACGGTCTACGGCGGCGGACGGAGTCCGTTTGAGAAGCACAACGCATCTCTGCTCGACGGACAGGCTCTGCACGCAGTTGCGCTGATCCTGCGGCATCCCGTGACGGGAGACGCGATGCGGTTTGAGTCGCCCCTGCCGGACGGATTTGAGACGGTGCTTGACAAGCTGAGAAAATTATAAAAATGACATGACTGCAAACAGGAGAGAGGCATTATGCTGACCGAACAGGAAAGAGTCGCAATGATGAGCGATGAGCAGAGAGTTGCTTTTGCGAAGGCACTGAAGGCCGAAGACTACCGGCAGATTCCGGAATACTGGAACGGGTATCTTGAGGAAAAGATCCGGCAGATTCATGAAAAACAGACAGAAGGCGGCGTTCATGCTGCAAGTTTCGGTGTGATCGCGGATTTCCATTTCACTGTCAACTGTCTGCATTCTCCCGCGCTGATGGAAAAGATTCTCGCGGACTGCGGGATTCCTTACTTCTTTCTTGCCGGTGATTTTGTCTCCGGAATGGGGATGATTACTCCCGAAGATCTGATCCGTGAGACGGTCTGCGTACGCAGGCTCTTTTCGAAAATTGAAAATAAGATGCTGCTGGCGCAGGGGAATCACGATCCGTCCTACTCCACCATTCCTGGTCACGGTTATGCCGAGTCTCTGACCTCCGCGCAGATTTATGAGTATATGTTCCGCTTCCAGACGCAGTATCCGAACCGTGTCTTTGGTGAGGACGGCACGTATTTCTATGCCGACGACTGTGCCCATAAGATGCGCTACATCGTTCTCAACTCGCACGATACGCCGAACGATGACGTGAAGCCCGACGGACTTCCTGTGTACAGCAAGATGAAATGTCTGGGATTCGGGCAGAAGCAGATCGAATGGTTTGCGAATGAGGCTCTGAAGGTTCCGTCTGCCGACTCCGGCACGGATGTCGCCTGGACGGTGGTCCTGTGTACGCATGAGAGCGTTTCCGGAGACGAGGAGTATTTCAATAAGGATCTCGTTCTTGGAATCATTGACGCGTTCCGGAAGCACACGCGCTACGAGGGTTCCAGTGACTGCACCGATCCTGCTTACAATGCGTCCGTTTGCGCCGACTTTACCGGCGGCGGAGGGGATTTTGCGGTCTGGGTCGGCGGTCACACGCACCGTGACATGGAGCAGAACGCGGACGGTATTCTGCTTCTGACCACCGCTTCCGACAGCTTCAACGACATCGGCAGTACCGACGAACAGTGTTTTGACATTTTTACGGTAGACAAGACTGCACACACCATTTACGCCACCCGTATCGGACGC
>JBGVOJ010000199.1:0-2437 GCA_045126415.1 Eubacteriales bacterium
GAATTCGATTTTGAACGGATGATTCTGACCGAGGCCATCGAGTCGGACAATTCGTTTGACGAAGACGAGGAATGGGACGGAGAGCTGGACGACGTTTTATACGTCAACGAAGCGAAGATCATCCCGGACGCGGACATCATGGAGGAAATTTCTCTGGAGCTGCCCTCGTTCGTGCTTTGCAGCGACGACTGTCCCGGGCTTTGTCCGACCTGCGGACACCGGCTTGCGGACGGTGACTGCGGATGCGCGGCAAAAGCGAAAAAAGAAATTGATCCCAGGCTCGCAATTTTACAAAAACTACTTGATAATCCCGATTAATTGTGGTATAATTAAGTGTACTGCGCAAAACAGCAAACCTAATTATAAGTTTGAGGAGGTTCATCATGGCTGTACCGAAGAGAAAAACATCCAAAGCAAGACGCGACAAGAGACGTTCCAACGTATGGAAGCTCGAAATGCCCGGCATGGTTAAGTGCTCTCACTGCGGCGAATACAACGTTGCTCACCGTGTTTGCAAGGCATGCGGCTACTACGATGGCAAGCAGATCATCAAGACAACTGAAGAAGCGTAACATAGAATCCGTGCTATCTTTATGGTAACACGGATGCGCTTTTTTATGGAAAAAGAAAGTTTTTATGCGTTACTCTCCAACTCAGAAAAATCCCCGTGTATGGGCGATCGTTGCCGCCCTGCTCGTGTTCGGCGGAATCGCATATGCGATCCCCATCGTCTGCAGCGCAAACGGCATCGCCGTCGGCGGTGCGCTGTTCCAGCTCATGACCGTCCTCGCGGTCGTGGCAGCGGTTTTCCTTGTCGTGCGTTATCAGATGACGCATTTCGTCTACCTGATCCGTCCGCGTTCGGACATTTCTGACACGGACATGGAACCTGCGTACGCCGGTACGGCATCGCCGCTTGGTATCACGCGCCTTCCGACCGATATGCTTGACTTCGTCGTGATCCGGTCGCAGGGCAGCCGTGCCGGTGCTGCCGAATGCGTGCTTTCCCTCGCCGACCTCGCCGCGGTAATTCCGGTTTCAAAAGACGGCGCGACGAAAAAATCCATCCGTGAACGGTATCAGGCGGACGGATATGTCTACTACGATTATACCGTTACGCTCGGCGTCACGGACGTACTCGCCCTCGTTTTCGTCGACGGAAACCGTTATGCCGGCATCTTCATCGAACCGGACGAAGCGATGAGGGCATATTTTCTCAGTCTCGGCAAAACAAAAAAACTGGGATGACTTCCTGTGGGAAAGTCATCCCTTTTCTTATGAATTAAAATGCGGACATGATGAGAACTACGACAATGATCACCGGAAGAACGAAGGTCGCGTACGGACGGATCCACTTCGGAACCTTCAGACCGTTGCCGGCGTTTGCTTCTTCGATGAACTTATCCCAGCCCCAGCCGAACTTCTGCGTGCAGAAGAGGATGTATGCAAGGCTGCCGACCGGAAGGAGAACGTTCGATACGGTATAGTCTTCAAGGTCCATGAAGTTCTTGCCGAAGATGAGGATATCGTCCCATACGTTCAGGCTGAGAATGCACGGCAGGGAGAGGATCAGCATCAGAACGATGTTGATGACCGCTACCTTTACGCGGTTCAGCTTGGTGAGTTCCAGCCAGAAGGACATAATGTTTTCAAATACGGCGATAACGGTGGAAAGTGCCGCAAAGATCATGAACAGGAAGAACAGAATACCGATGATGCGGCCGCCGGGCATACCGTTGAAGATGCTCGACAGGGTGGTGAACAGGAAGCTTGCACCGACGCTGCCCGCGTCTGCGGTCACACCGTTGTTGTAGGTGAAGCAAGCCGGGAACACGATCAGACCTGCCATGAGGGCTACAAACGTGTCGAGACCGATGATCGTGAAGGTTTCACCGAGAAGGCTGCGGTCTTTGCCGATGTAGCTGCCGAAGATCGCGATGGAGCCGATACCGACGCTGAGGGTGAAGAATGCCTGCCCCATTGCGGCGGAGATAACGGTCATAATGCCGGAATCCATCATATTGGAAACGGAGGGGATGAGGTAGAACTTCAGACCTTCCGCTGCGTTATCGAGCGTGCAGGAGTAAACCGCAAGACCGATCAGGAGAACGAGAAGCGCAACCATCATCACCTTGGTGATGCGTTCCACTCCCTTCTGGAGACCGAGGGAACAAATGCCGAAGCAGATCAGGATAACAGCAAAGGTAGCCGCAATGTTCAGCCCGGTGTTGGTAACCATAGCGCCGAACACGCCGCCGAGTTCTTCCGCACCGTTCGCGGACATGATGGAACCGGTCAGATACTTGATGAAGTACATGAACATCCATCCGGCGATGGTGGTGTAGAACATCATGAGGAGGTAGTTGCCGGCGATGCCGAGGAACTTCATCCAGTGCCATTTCTGGCCTTTCTTTTCGAGGACGTCAAAGGAGGATGC
>JBGVOJ010000200.1:0-1326 GCA_045126415.1 Eubacteriales bacterium
GTGAAATCTAGCGGGTGACTACGTCCGGCGGACGGGGGGGCGGTTATGAGTATTGAGGTTTTTGGGGTAAACATTTTTTGAAAAAATGGTTTCCCCAAACCCCTTCCAAAAAACTTTATACTATTGGGATTGACATAGTAAGTGCAGACTTGCAATAAAAAATGTCTGTCAGCTGTACAGCCGGTCTGGTATTCCAAATCTGCCCACGAACTTTGTCGGTCCATATAGTATAAAAGTTTTTGAAGAGGGGGTTGGGGAGAAACTTTTTTTAAAATTTTCTCCCCAATAATAAAATTATATAGAACACAGGAGGAACACCATGGAATTTCGCGACTTACTGATGAAACGCCGCAGTTACCGTTCGTTTACCGGCGGTACGATGACCAGATCCCAGCTTGACTACATCCTTACCGCGGCGACCCGTGCGCCGAACGCCTGCAATATGCAGTCGTGGCATTTTACCGCCGTCTGCGGTGCGGTCGCCGTGGCAAAGTTTTATCCCGACGTTTACCGTGGGGAATGGATTAAAAATTCTGCCGTTGTGATCGTTGTTTCGACCGACCGCGAAGGTGTGGAAACCCGCTTTGGTGATCGCGGTCGTGATCTGTTCGCCATTCAGGATACCGCCTGTGCGATGAACAATATCCTTCTCGCGGCAGCGGACATGGGCTTCGGCGGCTGCTTCATCGGTGCGTTTGACGAAGACGCGTGCCGGAAGCTGCTGAACCTTTCCGAACGGTATCGTCCCGTTGCGTTGGCGGCACTCGGCACGGTGGACACGGAGGTTCCGCTGCGTGACCGCAAGCCGATGGAAGATGTGGTTGATATTATCGGCGAACTGCCGGAAGGTGAACCGGCGGAAGCAAAGGAAGAGGAAAAGAAGCCGTTCGAACTCCGCTGCGCATACCTTCCCGACGCAGTTTTCAACAACATCTGTCTGACGAACGCGAAGTTCACGGACATCACGTTTGTCGGCTCGAGCTTCACCGGCCTGTGTATGAACGACACAAAATTCGGCTGCGTGGATATGAAGGGCGCGGTGTTCGAAAATCCCGACCTCACGGGTACGACATTCCGGAACTGCACGCTGAAGGATGTAAAAATCGAGGACTGCGATATCGACGGTCTCACAATTGAAGGCGTAAACGTAAAGGATTTATTAAAAAATGATTAATCCCCTTGTAAACGGGGCAAAAATCGTGTATAATACAAAGGTACTGCAAATTTGCACCCAACTTTGTGATACACCTTTTTCAAAAAGGTTTTTGGGAGGGTGCGGGGCCCCCTTTTTCTTTAAAAACTGTTCCCCCGCAAAAATACCCCACA
>JBGVOJ010000201.1:0-2424 GCA_045126415.1 Eubacteriales bacterium
CCCTGATCTTATGCGTGCGGATGTGGTGAATCGCTTTATCGACGTGACGCACGAAGCCTATCTGCGGCACCTTGGAGCGGAAAGAATTTCGAAAATCACTGCATTTTTTACCGACGAACCGGGGCTGCCGACACACGGATGTTCGTCATATTTTTATGAAAAAGATGCTGTTGCGGCGTGGACGGAAGAGATGGATGATTTGCTTCCGGGAAATATGCCGGAGCATTATGTTGATCTTTTCTTTGAGACGAGTGGTGATTTTTGGAGATATCGCCGTAAATACTGGCAATGTGCCGCGAAACTTTTTGGTGAAAATTACTTCGGCCGTATTGCGGCATGGTGTGAAGAGCACGGCACACGTATGACGGGGCATCTGTATGGCGAGGAAACACTGTCGATGCAGATTGGACTGAACTCTGATCTGTTTGGATTGATGCGCTATATGCAGATGCCGGGTGTCGATCGGCTGTATGCGCATCATCCGCGTGATGTGATCGCTGAGAAGACAGTGTCGTCTGCGGCTCATCTGTATGGGCGTCCGTTTGTGATGAGTGAGTCGAGTTTTCATCTGGAGTATAACTGGTGGAAAATACCTGAAGAAGCGACGTGTACAAATCGGCTGAACTCCACTTATTACCAGATGCAGCTTGGTGTGACACATATTGCGTCTTATTACGGATACAATTCTGCGTTCGATCCGGAACGGTTGAAATTTGAGGAATGTGCGGCACGAGCGGCGATTTTCTGCGGCACGGGAACTCACGTGACGGATGTGCTTGTGCTGATTCCGATGAATGGTGCATACGAACGGTTTGCTCCGCCGGATCATAAATATTGGGATGTCGGACCGTGCATCACGGCGCCGCATCAGCCGGAATCCATACAAAAACTTGAGGAAATCTACGGAAACACGCTCGAAATTCTTGAAAATGATAAATTCGACTTTGATTTAATAGATGAAGCTGGGTTGGTAAACTGTGTAGCTGCGGATGGGAAGATTGGAACGGGATATGAGGAATTCCGCTTGCTGGTACTGTTTGATTCTGCTGAACCGGAGCCGGAAACGGCGTGCTGGATATGGAATTATCTGAATTGCGGCGGTAGGATGGTTGTGGTGAAAACTGACATTGAATCAAAATTTATTTCTGAGACAATGGAAAAATACACCAAACAGATTATCGCGGTTTCGACGGATGAGATCTCGGCTGCGTGCCGTGAAGCCGGGATTTCTCCGCTGTTGAATATGATGGATGAGTGTCCGGGAATCCGGGTGCGCCGGACGGTTGCCGCAGATGCTGATCTTTGGTTTGTCCATAATCGTGGAAAGGAAAATAATGTAAGAATTTGTGGATCAGGAGAGTATACAATATTCGCTATGGATGGAACGGAGTCAACGGTGAAATCCGATAAAATATTCACACTTACTTTGCCGGAAAAGTCGGCGGTTATGATGATCCGCCAGAAAACGGAGGAGATAGATGAAGTACGATAAACTGATCCGCGACAGGATTCCGGAAATAATCGAAAAAAACGGACAGACAGCACGCATACGACATCTATCAAATGAAGAATACCTTGTAAAACTGGATGAAAAACTCGATGAGGAACTGGCGGAATACCATGCCGACGGAAGCGTCGAGGAGCTGGCGGATCTGCTTGAGGTGATCTACGCGGCAGCACGCGCACGCGGCTGTACGGCGGAAAAACTGGATGAAATCCGTCGGGAAAAGGTGGAAAAACGCGGTGCCTTTGAAGAAAAGTTATTGCTGGAGGAAGTGCTGTGCTGACACGATCCGACCTCAGAACTTTCGCCGAACGGTTGTACAATTTCTGTCCGTATCCGGCAGTAAAGTATAAAATATTAACTTCTATTCTCGATCTTCCGCAGGAGGACAGACGTGTCCGCGAACTGTATCCGCAGTTTCTGAAAAGCGATATTGTCGAGGAGATGTTCGACACGCAGGATAAATACGGCGGCTGGGGAAAGCTGAACTCCAAGGATTACTCCGCCAAGGACAAAATTCCGACCTCCGCTACCGGTATCGAACGCTGTCTCTATATCGGACTGCAGTACGACGACCGCGACATTCTGCTGAATGCAACTGCGTATCTCGAAGAATTTCTTAACGGAAGAAGCAGGGAAAAATTCTGCACAACCAATGAACGCGGAATTCCATGGGGACGTGCCTCTGTCTGCAGTCTGCTGGAAGCGATCCGACCGTACAACGAGCTGTGCGACGGGACGTACAACCAATGGATGTACATCGCCGGACGGGCATACGAAACCGGTGAATACTCTTATGAAAACGAAAAAAAGGCCCAGCATGACGTTTTTCTGACGCGCGAAGACCGTCTTGTCCCCATGCAGTTCGGACTTCTGCTCTGCCGCAGGGACGAAGTTCCGACGGAGATGGAGAACGCCAT
>JBGVOJ010000202.1:0-8097 GCA_045126415.1 Eubacteriales bacterium
GCGACCGATTACATGACCAAAATCGAAGCAAACAAGAGCGACCGCTTCACGCAGTTCGGCGTCGGCGCGGCGGCACAGGCTGTGGAAGACAGCGGAATCTTCGGAAATGTTGATCCGTTCCGTTTTGGCGTTTATTTCGGCTCCGGGATCGGCGGATTCAACACCTTCACATCCGAATACGACGTTCTTCTGAAGCGCGGTCCGCAGAGAGTGTCACCCCACTTTGTTCCGAAGATGATTTCGAACATTGCGGCAGGTCAGATCGCCATCAAATTCGGTGCCAAGGGTCCGTGCATCAGCGCGGCGACTGCCTGCGCGACCGGTACGACCTGCATCGGTGAAGCGTTCCGCGCGATCCGTCACGGCTACGCGGACGCAATCATCGCAGGCGGCGCAGAAGCGTCGATCGAACCCCTTGCCATTGCCGGGTTCACCAACTGCATGGCACTCACCCAGACCGAAGACCCGAATCGCGCATCCATCCCGTTTGATAAGGATCGCAGCGGCTTCGTCATGGGCGAAGGTGCCGGTGCGCTGATTCTTGAATCCTACGAGCACGCGAAAATGCGCGGTGCGAAGATTTACGCGGAAGTTGTCGGCTACGGCAGTACCTGCGACGCACACCACGTCACCGCGCCCGATCCGGACGGCGAAGGCGGCGGACGCGCGGTCAAACTGGCACTGGACGAAGCGGGCGGTGCTGCGGAAGAAAAAATCTACATCAACGCACACGGTACCAGCACCCCGATGAACGATTCCACCGAAACCAAGGCAATCAAGTACGCCCTCGGTGACGCGGCATATCAGGCGAAGGTCAGTTCCACAAAATCCATGACCGGACATATGCTCGGCGCGGCAGGTGCGGCAGAAGCCATCGCGTCCGTCATCGCGCTGGAAACCGGTAGGATCCCGCCGACCATCCACTATCAGAATCCCGACCCGGAATGTGACCTCGACATCACGCCGAACGAAGCGGTGAAGTTTGATCCTACGCTCGCTCTGTCGATCTCGCTCGGTTTCGGCGGCCACAACGGCTGCATCGCCATCCGCAAGTACAGGGACTGAGGAACGGCATATGAACAAAACAGAACTTATGAACATTCTCCCGCACCGTGATGCGATGCTTCTCGTGGATGAAGCGGAACTGCGCGACGGTGTGGCGTACGGAAAGATCACGATCCGCGGGGACGAATGGTTCCTGCAGGGGCATTTTCCGGATCATCCGATCGTACCGGGCGTGATTCTCTGCGAAATGATGGCACAGTCCGCGTGCGTCTGCCTGATGGACGAAATGAAGGACGGCATCCTGCCGTTCTTCAGCGGACTGGACAAGGTAAAATTCCGCAGTCCGGTCGTGCCGGGGGATGTGCTGGAGACCGAATGCAGCATTACCCGCGTGATGAAGCCGTTCTACTTTGCGAAGGGTGTCGGACGTGTCGGCGGCAAGGTGGCCGTGGAAGCGAACTTCTCCTTCGTACTGACGGAAAACAAAAACGAGGAAACGGATAATGGCTGACGAAAAGACGATCATCAAGTGTAAAAAATGCGGGCAGGAAACGGAAGACGCGGTTCTTCGCAAACACGGACGCGTCTGCCCCTGCTGCGGCAATTATTTCCGGCTGAACGCGAGAGAACGCATCTCGCTGGTCGTTGATCGCGGGACGTTCCGCGAACATGACGCGTCCATGAAAAGCGAAAACATCATCGGTTTCCCGGAATACGACGACAAACTGGAAAAAGCGATCGAAACCACCGGCGAAAAGGATGCCGTTGTCACCGGTCACGCGAAGATCGGCGGTATTCCGGCCGCGCTGTTCGTTATGGATTCGAATTTCATGATGGCGAGTATGGGGACGGTTGTCGGTGAAAAAATCACCCGTGTCTTCGAATATGCAACGGAAAACCGCCTGCCGGTTGTCGGATTTATCTGTTCCGGCGGGGCGAGAATGCAGGAAGGCGTTCTTTCCCTTATGCAGATGGCGAAGGTCAGTGCGGCGGTCCGCTGGCACAACGACGCCGGCCTGTTTTACCTGCCCGTTCTGACCGACCCGACGACGGGCGGCGTCACCGCAAGCTACGCCATGGAAGGCGACATCATTGCCGCCGAACCCGGCGCGCTCATCGGGTTTGCCGGACAGCGCGTCATCGAGCAGACCACCGGCGAAAAACTCCCCAAGGGCTTCCAGTCGGCGGAATTCCAGCTCGAACACGGCTTTGTCGACCTGCTGATCGCCCGCGAAGAATCCAAAAATGTCATCGGACGTCTCCTGACCGCAAACACGGCGGCGGGACGGAAGTTCCGATGAGATTGATAGAACAAACATGGAGTTAACGATATGAACGCATATGAAAAAGTCGCCCTGGCACGTGCTTCCGACCGTCCGATGGGGAACTGGTACATCGGTCAGATGATCGATGATTTCACCGAACTCCACGGAGACCGGCGGTACAGCGATGACGGCGCGATTGTCGGCGGAATCGGCTTCCTCGATGGGATGCCCGTGACCTGCATCACGATGAACCGCGGCGAATCGATCGAAGACCGCATCAGGCGGAATTTCGGCTGTCCGTCTCCGGAAGGATATCGGAAGGCACTCCGTCTGATGAAGCAGGCGGAAAAATTCGGACGTCCGGTCATCTGTTTTGTCGGAAGCCCGGGTGCGTACTGCGGCATCGGTGCCGAAGAACGCGGACAGGGGCAGGCAATCGCGGAAAACCTGTGGGAAATGTGCGCGCTGAAAACCCCGATTATCAGTGTGGTCGTCGGCGAAGGCGGCAGCGGCGGTGCGCTTGCACTGAGCGTGGCGGACAAAATCCTCATGTTCGAAAACGCCGTCTATTCCGTCATTTCTCCCGAAGGATGCGCAAGTATCCTCTATAAGGATGCGGCAAAGGCTCCCGAAGCGGCGGAGGCTCTCCGTCTGACGGCGAACGATCTTTACCGCATGAAGGTCGCGGATGCGATCATTCCCGAAACCTACAAGACGCCCGAAGAAATCGCGCGGATCCTGAAAAAGACGATCATTTCCGAACTGTCCCTGCTCAGCAAACAGTCCATGCCGCGTCTGCTGGCGTCCCGTTACGAAAAGTTCCGTGCCATCGGAACGATGTAACGAATCAATACAGCACAAATCCCATCATTGGATTTGTTTGAAAAAGTGCGCAGAGTGGTGCTTACCGATACGGTGAGCACCATTTTGCGTTTTACAATTTTTGCCCAATGACTTTACATCACCGGAGACTTCTGTTATAATGATACTGTACAAGAAATCCCGACGGAAAGGATGATTTTTATGATAAAATGGCAGGATTACGCACCTGCATCCACTTCAAGGGTGCGTGAAAACATCGAATGGAGCATCACGTATTCCTATAATGCGACGGAAACCGGCAAGCCCCGCGTGCTGCTGATCGGTGACTCCATCTGCAACGGCTACAACGGGAAAGTCCGCGAAAAACTGGAGGAACGGGTCAACGTCTCCTTCTGGGCGTCGTCCAAATGTGTGACCGACCCGGATTACTTCCGCGAACTTGATTTCATGCTCGACGCACATCCGTACGATATCATCAGCTTCAACAACGGTCTGCACAGTCTGTCGACCGACCGTACCGAATGGAATGCGGCTTATCGTGCGGCGGTGGCGTTCATCCGTGCGAAGCTGCCGGATGCACTGCTTTTCCTCACGTACAGCACTCCGCTGAAGGACGCAGAGCTGACGGCGACCGCCGCTTCGCTCAACGAAACGGTTCATCAGATTGCGGATGAAAATATACTTCCGGAAATCGATCTCTTTGAACTTATGAACGGACTGGATCGCGATGAATTCTGGTCGGATACCTATCATTTCAAAGCAAGTGCCATTGAAATGCAGGCGGAGTTTATAGCCGCAGAAATTCTCGGCGCGCTTGAGGCACTGGAGTTGTAAGTATGAGCGCTGCACAGAATTTCCGTTTCGCCGGTGAACAGGATACCGGCACAATTTTACATTTTATCACCCAGCTTGCGGTCTACGAAAAAATGGAGGATCAGGTCGTCGCGACGGAGGAGATCCTGCGCGAGTGGATCTTCGAAAAGGGAAAGGCAGAGGTGATCTTCGCGCTGGAAGACGGAAAAGAAGTCGGCTTTGCGTTGTTCTGCTATAATTTTTCGACCTTCCTCGGACGCGCGGGCATCTGGCTGGAAGACCTGTTCGTTCTGCCAGAATACCGCGGAAAAGGGTACGGAAAAGGTTTGCTGAAACAGCTTGCGAAAATCACCGTCGAACGCGGCTGCGGACGTCTCGAATGGTACTGCCTCGACTGGAACCAGCCGAGTATTGATTTCTACCGCTCTTTCGGCGCGGTTGCACTGGACGACTGGACGACGTACCGTCTCAGCGGTGAGACATTACAGAAAATGGCGGAGTGATCCGTGAAAATACACAAAAATAAGGAGTAAATTATGGTAACAAAGACAATGTTCCCGCTTCAGGATTTCGCCCGTGCACAGTGGCTGAACCTCAACGGGACGTGGGATTTCTCGTTTGACGAACCCACTTACGACGGCACCATCGAAGTTCCGTATCCGTGGGGCTCGCCGCTCTCCGGCATCGCGGAATCGAAGGACGGCACCGGCTACTACCGCCGTACCGTGCAGTGGAATCCGGAAGGCGCGAAGATTTTCCTCTGTTTCGGCGCGGTCGACTACACCTGCAAAGTGGCGGTCAACGGCAAGACCGTCGGCGGACACAAGGGCGGCTACGCGAAGTTTGAATTTGACGTGACCGACGTATGGAACCGTGACGGCGACAACGAAATCACCGTTTCCGCGACCGACACGGGTGCGAGAAATCAGACCTACGGCAAACAGGGCTATGGCGATGCACGCGGTATCTGGCAGACCGTATGGATGGAAGCTCGTCCGGCAACTTACATCTCCGGATTCTTCGTAAAGACCGCGCTCGATGGTACCGTGACCTACGAAATCGAAGCTGCCGGCTGTCCCTGCGGTGCTGTGATTACGGCGGAATTTGACGGTATCAGCACGTCTGCGGAATTTGCTGACGGCAAGGCTGTCCTCACATTCAAGGTCGGAAATCCGAAGCTTTGGACGCCCGAAGAACCGAACCTTTACGACGGTACGCTTACCCTTACGAAGGACGGCGCGTCCGATGTAGTATCCACCTACTTCGGCATCCGCGAAATCGGCACCGGCAAGTTCGGCAGGAACAACCGAAACTACATCACCCTCAACGGCAAGCCGTACTATATCAACGGTGTTCTCGACCAGTCCTTCAACCCGAAGGGATTCTTCACCCTTCCGACCGACGACGACTGCCGCGATGAAATCCTCCGTCTCAAGAGAATCGGTGTGAACATGGCACGCATCCACATCAAGGCGGAAGAACCGCTGAAGCTGTACTACGCCGACCGTCTCGGTCTGCTGATCATGGAAGACATTCCGTGCTTCTGGGGCAATCCCGAACCGGACACGAGAGAGCAGTACGAAATCGAAATGGAAGAACAGGTTCTCCGTGACCGCAACCATCCGTCCACGTTCTACTGGGTCGTATTCAACGAAACATGGGGACTCTTCACCAAGTGGAAGGATGAAGGAGGCAATGATAAGCGCGAATACAAGAAGGAAACCGCCGAATGGGTGGAAAAGTGCTTCCGCCGCGTAAAGGAACTCGACCCGACCCGTCTGGTCGAAGACAACTCCGTCTGCAACCGCGACCATACCATCACCGACGTCAACACATGGCACTTCTACTCCAACGGCTATGAACGTGTGAAGGGTGTTGTTGACAGCTTCTGCAACGGTGCTTACGTCGGTTCGCAGGAAAACTACAAGGAAGGCTACACCATGCAGGACGTACCGTGCATGAACAGCGAATGCGGCAACGTCTGGGGCATCAAGGGCAACGCGGGCGAAAGCGATATTTCGTGGCAGTACAAGTACATGATGAACGAATTCCGTCTGCACGACAAGCTCTGCGGTTTCGTCTTCACGGAATTCCACGATGTTGTCAACGAATTCAACGGCTACTACAAGATCGACAATTCCGACAAGGATTTCGGCTACGATGTCTACGGCATGACGCTCCGCGACCTCCATTCGCAGGATTACCTCGGTGCGGACTTCGCTCCGATGACCACCGTAAAGGCTGGCGAAACCGTCACGCTCCCGATGTTCGGCTCCAGCTTCACGGATGTCCGTCACGGCAAGGTGCTTGATATTGTATGGCAGCTCACCGCGTCCGATCCGGTGAACGGCATGGGCGCGGAAGTCTGCGATTTCGGCGAATACAGCATCACATGGGAAGGCTACGGCACGTTCAACGCCGGTGCGATCCGCGCGGTCATGCCGGAAACCGACGGCACTGCGGTTCTGTCGTGGCAGCTCATGGACGGCGACGAAGTGATTATGACCAACGCGGTTATGTTCGACGTACAGGCAGCACGTGATGACGTTCTGACGATTGCTCCCGCAGATCTTACCGGCGAAGGCTTTGCACGTGCATTCACCGCGCAGGAAGGCAATAAGCTGAACGGTCTTGTCAGCGGTACGTTCTCCGTGACCGTCAAGACGGCGGACATCCCGAACTTCGCGGACGCGGACAACCTCCGCATCCTCTTTGAGGCGTCCACGAGAGCGCCGATGACCCATGACTTCCCGAAGGAAGAAACGAACATTAAGATCGACCTGAACTATATGCTCGGCTACCGCTGCGACCCGGGCGAAAACCGCAACTCCTTCCCGCAGACGGACGAAGTTCCGAATCCGGGCGACGTTACCGTTGCGATCGACGGTGTACCGTGCGCAAAGGTTCTTCTGCCCGACTGTCCGGCAGACTCCCGCGGCGCACTGTCGCACCACTACCAGATCGTCGACGATCTTCTCGATGAAGCCGGCACCTACGGTTACCTCTGTGACGTCCGCGTACCGTCCGCACAGCTGATCGGCATGAAGTACAAGGACGAAATCACGCTGACCTTCTCCACGGACAGCGGAAACGGCCTGTCAATCTTCGGCAGAAAGAGCGGTCGCTACGGCATCGACATCGTTCTCAAGGCGGAATAATTCCGGAAAACAGCATAACAAAAGCGGATCACTGGATTTTTCAGTGATCCGCGTATTTTTATTCGGGCATAATGTGGTTTTTCCACTGTTCGTTCAGTTTGGCATAGGTACTGCCGAAGATTTCAGCAAATTTTGATGGTTCCGTGTACGCTGCCAGTACTTTTTCGACAGAATACTGTTCCGCCAGATATCCGACGAACGAACCGGCCTGCCATAAGGTCAGTTCCGAACCGTCACCGGAGAAGAAATATATCTGAGAGAGCGGTTTGTAATTGTTCGCAATAAAAGAATGCGCGGCAACGGCATCGACGTAGGCTTGGGTGGAGAAATCTTCAAGATTTTCCGGCGTACCGGCGAGAGCCTCATAATAGGGGGCGAGTTCTTTGTAATACGTGGAATGGGGATCGGTATAGCTGTCGAGCAGACCGTCCAGAGCATACTTTATCTGGGAATAATACTGTGAATCCACATAGTCGTTGAAACCGAGGGATTTCCCGATATATTCGCCGAGACCGACCGCAAGCCATGTGTTTTCCCCGGACATTTCAAGTCCCAGTGCGGGAACCGCAGAGGGAGCCATCTGATAAAACGAGGAATTGACGTAAATCTTACCGGTATCCGAATCTACGGAATCGATCGTATCCCCCATGGTGTTCATATAATAATGCAGTTCTCTGTCCGGATCAAAATACTGTTCGTGATTTTCGATCCCGCGGATGTATTCCCGGATCTGCCGGTTTGCCATAGTGGAATAATATACGATCTGATGGACAAGGGAAGGGGAATTGTTATAATCCTCAAAGGATTCAAAATAATACGAGTTTCCTTCCAGTTCGAAGATGCAGAGATAACGTCCTTCCTCCCGGCAGATCATTTGAGAAAAGAGAGTTTCGATATCCTGATTGTTGACGTATGAGAGGTCGGGAGACAGGGATTTCAGAAACGCGTCCTTGTATTCGATTCGTTTGTCAAGATCGAACAGGGCATCATAGCCGTAGTTATCCATTACGTAACGGAAAAACAGCGCGGCAATA
>JBGVOJ010000203.1:0-2864 GCA_045126415.1 Eubacteriales bacterium
GTGAAGTTTACCGCCGACTCCGAAACCCAGCTTCCCGCCATCACCTACTGGCTTATGGGAAGCCTTGACGGAACCGGTTACGAAAATCTTCTCTACGGTGCGCCGCCCATCCTCATCGGGATTACGATCCTGTTCCTGATCCGCTGGCGGATGAATCTGCTGCCCCTGACCGAGGACGAAATCCGTTCTTCCGGGGTGAATATCACCGTTCTCCGCGGTGTGACCGTCATCTGCGCGACCATGGTGACCGCGTCCTGCGTCTCCATGTGCGGACAGGTCGGCTGGGTGGGACTTCTGGTTCCCCATATCTGCCGGATGATGTTCGGTTCCAATCACCTTGCGCTGGTTCCCGCATCGGTTTCCATCGGTGCCGGATTCATGGTGATTGTGGATACCGTGGCAAGATCCGCATCTGCGGCCGAGATTCCTATTTCCATTCTGACAGCGATCATCGGCGCACCGTTCTTCATCATTTTAATGCGTAAATCGGGAGGATGGCGGTTATGAATCTTTCGGTAACAAACGGGACTTTCTCCTACAACAACAAAAACAATGTCTTCACC
The DNA here is from genome assembly GCA_045126415.1 of Eubacteriales bacterium. Taxonomy (GTDB): domain Bacteria; phylum Bacillota; class Clostridia; order Oscillospirales; family CAG-272; genus UMGS1696. The sequence continues at coordinate 564 of JBGVOJ010000203.1, forward strand.
GACATCAATTTTTCCGTGGAATCGGGGAATCTGCTGGCAATTCTGGGACCCAACGGTGCGGGAAAGACCACGCTGCTTCGCTGCATCACGGGAATGCTCCGCTGGACGTCCGGCATGAGTACCCTGGACGGAGAAAATATCCGGAACATTCCGGAAAAACGTCTGTGGAGCCGGCTGTCCTACGTGCCGCAGGCGAAATCCTCGCCTTCCTCCTATACCGCGATGGAAGCGGTTCTTCTGGGACGCAGCAGCCGTCTGGGCGTGTTCGCACAGCCTTCGAAAGAGGATATGGAACGTGCGGAAAATGTGCTGGAACAGCTTGGCGTCATCAAACTGCGGGATAAGCGGTGTCATGAGATCAGCGGCGGTGAATATCAGATGGTGCTGATTGCCCGTGCGCTGGTCTCCGATCCCGAAGTGCTGATCCTGGACGAGCCGGAATCCAATCTGGATTTCCGGAATCAGCTGATCGTACTGGACACCATGAGCCGTCTGACCGGACAGGGAATCGCCTGCATCTTCAACACGCACTATCCCGAGCATGCCCTCCAGCGATCCGACAAAGCCATGATTCTCTCCGGAGGAACTGCCGTCTTCGGATCCACCTCGCAGATTCTGACGGAAGAAAACATCGAAAAGGCGTTCGGGGTCAAGGCGGTCATCGGGGAGATCGAAACACGGGAATCCGTGGTACAGAATGTGATTCCCCTTCATCTTTCGGACAGAGACGCATCCCTCCGCAGCCGGGACAGCGGCGATACGCTTGCCTCCGTAACCATTCTCTTCAGTAACTACGATATGTCTTCCAGAATCAACGAACTGCTGCACGAATACGAAGATATGATCGTGGGCAGGATGGGAATGCCTTACCGGAAACGCGGGGTCTACATCATCCATACCACCTTTGACGGGGAAGAAAAAAGAATCCGCGAACTGACGCACCGGCTGTCCATTCTGCCGGATATCCGGGTAAAAACCATTTACGGGAAAGAATAATACAATGAACAATATCCAACTGATCGATAAACTCCACAAAGATCGTACCCTCACTGAGCAGGAGTGGACGACCCTCATCGGCACCCATACACCGGAAGAACGGGAATATGCCCGTATTCTTGCACGAGTGGTCACGGAAGCCAATTTCGGAAAGAATATTTACTTCCGCGGGATCGTGGAGTTTTCCAACTACTGTAAAAACAACTGCTATTACTGCGGCATCCGCGCGGGAAACGCAAAAGTTTCCCGGTATCGTCTGACCGATGACGATATCCTCCGCTGCTGTGAGGAAGGCTACGGATGCGGCTTCCGCACATTCGTTCTTCAGGGCGGCGAGGATCCCGTGTTCACGGACGAGCGTTTTGTAACCCTGATCCGGCGGATCAAGGAGACCTACCCGGACTGCGCGGTGACTCTCTCCATCGGCGAAAGGAGCAGGGAATCGTACAAAAAATTCCGTGAAGCCGGCGCAGACCGGTTTCTCCTCCGTCATGAAACGGCCGATGCTCATCATTACAGTCTGCTCCATCCGGCAAATCTGACGCTCACAAACCGGATGCGCTGTTTAAGAGACCTGAAAGCCCTCGGATTCCAGACCGGATGCGGCATGATGGTCGGCTCACCCTGTCAGACGCCCGCGCACATCGCAAAAGATATGGTGTTCATGGGAGAATTCAAGCCCCAGATGATCGGCGTCGGACCGTTTCTTCCCCACAGTGATACTCCCTTCCGGGATCAGCCGGCGGGATCGGTGGAGCTGACCCTGTTCCTCATCAGCCTGTGCCGGATTATGCTCCCGCGGGTTCTTCTTCCCTCGACGACGGCACTGGGAACGGCGCAGTCCGACGGAAGAAAACTGGGCGTACTGGCCGGATGCAACGTGGTCATGCCCAATCTGTCTCCGGCGGATGTGCGGAAAAAATATATGCTTTACGACAACAAATCCGGTACCGACCTCACCGCCGCACAGGGGATTGAGATGCTGACCGGACAGATGAAAGAAATCGGCTGCAGCGTCATCGTCGGCAGAGGCGATTTTCAGCCGGAAGAATCATGAGGAGAAGGACAGATGATTAAAATTGCAGTATACGGCAAGGGCGGTATCGGAAAATCCACCACGGTTTCGAATGTATCCGCAGCCCTTGCGGACAGGGGCCTGAAGGTCATGCAGATCGGATGCGACCCCAAAGCGGACTCCACCGTATCCCTTCACGGAAAGGGAAGAATTCCCACCGTGCTGGATCTTGTACGGGATAAGAAAAACGATTTTACGCTTGAAGATATGGTGACGGTGGGCTACAAGGG
>JBGVOJ010000204.1:0-2111 GCA_045126415.1 Eubacteriales bacterium
ATCACCGTAATCGTCGGAAACGGCGGAATATATAGCTTTGCGGGAATTCTGATAAATCACATCAAGGTTCCGCAAATTCCATTTATGCACGGCTTTCAGGATAAAATCGTTCACAAGCTTCCATTCCTTTCCGTAATACGCGGTGCAGCGTTGGCCATACGGCACAGCGACCAGTTCAGTGTGGAATTTTTAACAGCGTCTGCGATATCCCACAGATTATCGGTGATCCGCAGTTCCACATTCCGACCGAACAATTCGCCGAACAAATCGGTCAGAACAATTTTTCCGACCGGCCTCTGCGTGGTTTTTGCGACGTAATAGCCGGCAATATTGTCCTGAAGAACGAAATCGCGCGGATCAAATTCGTACAGATAGAGCGTTGTATTCTTCATCCGATCAAACCATCGGTTTTCGATAACCACCGCATGAGAAGTCCCGGACGAGGTAAAAAAACGTGTACGATCCGCTTCCGTTGTCTGTGTTCCCACATGATAAGTGACGCGCGGGCAATCACGGGGTGTTAGAAAATTCGGCAGGCGTGCTTCATCAATCGCCCAGACCAGACCGATGGTAGGGTCAAGGTCTTTCCGCGTGGGCAGACGCGGTTCGAAAATCCGGATATCCGGTTCTTCGCTGACATGAAACAGGCGCATGGGAATTCCTCCGTAAAAATATTCTGGAATCAAAACAAAAAATCTCCCATTCAATCGAACGAGAGATTTTTCTTTTCTGACCCGTGGGGGAATCGAACCCCCGTTACTGCCGTGAAAGGGCGGTGTCTTAGCCGCTTGACCAACGGGCCTTATTGCAGATAGCGGAAGTTGGACTTGAACCCACGACCTATCGGGTATGAACCGATTGCTCTAGCCAACTGAGCTATTCCGCCGTTCGTTATCCGAGAATCGCTTGTTCTCTCTGCAACAGTTATATTATAGCACAAACAGATTCTTTTGTCAATAGTTTTTTGAAAGTTTTTTCGTTTTTTTGACAAAAAGATTGATCTTGCATTTTCTACGTCTTTCTGCTATAATATTTCCACATAACATACGAACAGGAGTGAAATTATGAGCAACGGTATGACGAGACGCGAACAGGAGATTACCGATCAGAATGAGATTCGCGAGATTCTGGATCGCTGCATGATTCTCCACCTCGGTCTGGTGGACGGCGACGAAGCCTACGTGGTTCCCATGAACTACGGCTACACCATGGAGGAGGACGGAACACTTGCCCTGTATCTTCACGGTGCGACGCAGGGTCGGAAACTTGATCTGATGCGGCAGAATCCGAAGGTATTCTTCGAAATGGAATGCGATGTAACGCCGTTCGAAGGAGACGTCGCGTGCCGCTACGGTACCGCTTACAAATCTCTGATGGGACGCGGACGCGCGGTAATTCTCGATGATCCCGAGGAAAAGATGAAATGTCTTTCCCTTTTCATGAAGACCCAGACGGGCAAGGATTTCGAATTCAACGAAAAGCTCGTGAAGGTCGTCAGCGTGATCCGCATTGATGCACTGGAATACACCGCCAAGCGGCGCAATATGCCCAAGCCGCGCGGATGAACGCCGACGGGATTGTCCACACATCCGAAAAGAGGTACTTATACAGAAAGTACCTCTTTTTTTGTCGTTTTTCTGTTTTCAGCTGATCGACATGACTGCTGCCATCGAACGTGTGATTTCGTCCGGCAGTTCACCGCCGTTCCGGAGATAATCCGCACTCTCCCGCAGAAGATCACGTGCAATCACCTGCCGCAGATCAATCGTCGGGCCGCCCATGTGCGGAATCATTATGACGTTCGGAAGATCGTACAACGGGCAGTCGGGACGCGGAGGCTCTTCCTCATAGACATCCAGCACCGCGCGGAAGCGTCCGTCGGCAAGTTCCCGTTCCAGTGCCCGCTGATCGACCACGGCACCGCGGGACGTGTTGACAAACAGTGTACCCGGGCGGATCTTTGCCAGCAGCGGCGCACCGATCAGATGACGCGTGGCGTCAAACAAAGGCGTATGAAGCGTGATGATGTCACAGGTTCCGAAAATTTCATCCAGCGACGCCTGATGCAGACCATACTTTTTCACATCTGCTTCGGGCAGCGGCACAATATC
>JBGVOJ010000205.1:0-2165 GCA_045126415.1 Eubacteriales bacterium
GTACCCGCCGTGGCAGCCGCATTGTCGTCCGGAGAACGGAAAAAAGCCGCAGATGCCGTGGAAACGTCCCTGCGTGCCGCCGTCCTGATCGGGATGCCGTGCGCCCTCGGACTGACCGTCCTCGCCGATCCCGTCCTTTGCATTTTCTATAAACCCGAATCCGCGCATCTCGCCTCACCGCTGCTGACGCTTCTCGCGCCATCGTCGTTTTTTGTCTGCGTTCTTGCTGTCACGAATTCGATCCTGCAGAGCTGCGGGGAAGAGCGTAAGCCGGTGATTTCCATGCTGTGCGGCGCGGTTGTGAAATGCGTGGCGAGCGTGATTTTATTACAGAAAACCGGCATCGCCGGCGCACCGTTGTCCACCTTCCTGTGCTACCTCACCGTGACGGTCATCAACCTCGCGTTTGTCGTGAAGTGTACGGGAATCCGCCCGAATTTTACAAAAATTTTCTTTGTTCCCGCCGTCGCCGGACTGGCGTGCGCGGTCACAGCCGCCGCTGTCAACGGAATGCTTGCACAGTTTTCGGTAAAACTGCCGTGTTTTGCCGCCATTTTTACCGGAGCCGCTGTCTACGCCGCGATCCTTCTCGCGACCGGGAACGTCACCATAGACGAAATCAAAACCATTGTAACAGGAGCCAAAAAGCAAGACCATGAACCGAACGGATGAATTAAAAAACAAACTGAAAACCGAACAGAAGCACGATTTCAACTCTCTCCGCGAACTCGTGGAAGTCCTCCGCAGTGAGGGCGGCTGTCCGTGGGACCGTGAACAGACCCACGCATCCATCCGCGCCGACATCATCGAGGAGACCTACGAAGTCATCGAAGCTATCGACAACAGCAATCCGACACTACTCCGCGAAGAACTCGGCGACGTCATGTTTCAGGTGATCTTCCACAGCCGCATCGAGGAAGAGGATGGTCGCTTCACCGTGGAGGAGGTTGTCCACGACATCTGCGACAAGATGATCGTCCGTCACCCGCACGTCTTCGGTACCGTCGAAGTTTCCGGCACGGGCGAAGTCCTCGACAACTGGGACAAAATCAAGAAGGAAGAAAAGAGCCGCAAGACGGCGCGTCAGTCCATGGAGGCCGTCCCGAAGCAGCTCCCGACGCTCATGCGTGTTCAGAAAATCGCGAAAAAGGCGCGCAAGGACGCGTACGATTTTGGTACGGACACCGATCTCGCCGGGAAACTGCTGGCTCTTACCGCAAAGCTCGCTGTCTCTACGAATGAGGATGAGAAGCAGGCACTTCTGAACGACATCATCTTCTGGTCCGCCGTCATGAGCAAGACGGACACCGAAAAGGCGGTCGGCGATCTGACCGACGAATTTATAAAGAACTACCCCGAAACAACGGAGGCATAAATTATGAGACTTGACAAATTCCTGAAAGTATCCCGTATCATCAAGCGCCGTACCGTAGCCAACGAAGCCTGCGATACCGAGCACGTCGAAGTGAACGGCAAGCGCGCGAAGGCGTCCTATGACGTAAAGGAAGGCGACATTATCGCGGTCACCTACGGCGAACGCACGCTGAAAATCCGCGTGGTCGACGTCCGCGAACATGCCGCAAAAGCCGACGCCGCATCCATGTACGAAGTGATTCAATAAGAAATATTTTCGTGGGGGAGCCTTTTTTGAGGAAAAAGGTTCCCCCACACCCCTTCCAAAAACCTTTTGTACTGGGAAATACTGACATATATTTTGCTGTGGCCGCATATAATCAAACATAAATAAAAAGTTTTTGAATTCCTTAGGAGGATTGGATTATGGAGCAGAACGGGCAGGATATATGCCTTTTTTCGCGCAGAAGGATGGAACTGACGGGCATCCGGGAGGTGGACAGCTTTACCGACGAGCAGATCACGGTCACGTCGGAACTGGGGATGCTTGCGGTCGAAGGGAAGAATCTTAAGATCGAGAGCTTCAACAACGAGCAGGGAACGCTGAAGATCAACGGGGACTTCGACTGTTTTTACTACTACAGCAAACCGGACGGGGACGGGAAAAAGGGGATTTTCACAAAGCTGTTCCGGTAACGCGGCAGAAGGCGGACGTTCATGGAACTCTTTATCGGAAAACAGCTTCAAGTTGTTGTATATTCTTTTATTTTAGGGTTGATTTTCGGCGGATTATACGATATAATAAGAATAAT
>JBGVOJ010000206.1:0-2996 GCA_045126415.1 Eubacteriales bacterium
CGAAACCTTGGACGGACTTGACCCGGTCATGCGTCAGACTGTCCGCCGGATCATCGCGGGAGAAGTGGCTGAACGCGGGATGAGCGTTATCTTCGCGTCGCATAACCTTAAGGAAATCGAGGACATATGCGATCATGTGGCACTCCTGCACCGCGGAGAACTCCTCTTTGAAGCGGGTCTCGACGATATCAAGTTCGGATTGCATAAGATTCAGATCTCGTTCGAGCGCGAACGTGCAGAATCCATGCAGGCGGCACTGGAAAAACTGAAAACCGTTTCGCTCGAAAAACGCGGCAGCCTGTATACCCTTGTGGCGCGCGGAAACGAAGAGGAACTTGCGGAAACCCTGAACCAGCTCAAACCGGTGTTTGTGGAATTCATCCCTCTCACACTGGAAGAAATTTTTATCGCGGAAATGGAGGAGCGCGGATATGAATTCGACGAAAGTTTCATCGGCTGACAACCGTTATTCCGTCAAGCCGTTTTTCGGCTTCACTTTGAAAAACAACTGGCAGCATTTCGCCATGTATCTCATCATCATGCTGCTCGTAATAGTCCTGCCGTGTGTGATGATGCTCAACGAATACGATTACACAGGGAATTACAGCCGGTATTATGACTGGATTTCCGTCTGTGAAAACATGATCGTAACCTGCGGTCTCACCGGTATTCTCGCCAGCCTCGGTGTTGCACTGTTCTCCGGTATGAGTGCCGCTTCCTATGTTAATTCCAAGCAGCAGATCGGCTGTTATCACAGTTTTCCGATACGCCGGGAAGGATTGTTTCTTGTCGAAACCTCTGTACGTGCGATTTATTACATCGCCGCATATCTGCCGTGTGCCCTCATTGCATGGGTTCTCATCAACATCAACCTGCCTGTAACCGCACTTCAGAATACCGTCTATCTGAAGCATATCTTTGCAGCGATCCTGTGTTATCTGCTGCTGTATTCGATCATTCTCTTTGCCGGCGGACTGACCGGAACGGCTCCGGTTCGTCTCATCATGACCCTGCTGATTCTGGCTCTCCCTATCGCGCTTTACGCGCTGATTGTGGCCTGTGCAGGGATCGGTATCCCGTACCTCAGCAGTGAATACTATCTTTCCGAAAGTGTCCTGCGGGTGATCTGTTCGCCTTACCGGACAGCCGAAGCCATCTACAAAATCGACAGCAGTGTCAACCCGGAACTCGCTGCCAATCTCTTCTGGTGCATTCCGGAAAGCATCATTTATTATACCGGAGCACTGTTCCTGCATAAATACCGCAAAAGTGAATCTTCCGGTACAACGATTATCTGGAAACCGGTGTTTATCTTCACAAAGTACATCACCATTTTCACTGCCGCTCTGCTCGGGATCGTGGTCTTCGGTTCCGGTATATTTTTCGGTAATCAGAATGCAGCATGGCTCATCTTCGGTCTTGTTTTCGGTCTGGTGATCTCGTCGATGCTTGTCAATGCGATCCTGTACCGTTCGTCCAAAGCCATCTTCAAAGGTCTGCGCGGACTGGCTTCTATTACAGTTCTTGCTGTTGTCGTGATGCTGATTCTGCCGATGGACATTCTTGGACTGAACAATAAGATTTACAGTGCGGACAACACAAAATCTCTGGAAATCGACGGCGTTGTATTCGATGATCCTGAAATGATCGATACGCTCATCACTCTGATGCACAGCGAAGAGATCCCGATCGCGGAAACACTCCGCACGGATTTTGTTCCTGTTTCGGAAAGGGAAGATCGTAATATTTCTCTTTGGAACACGGAATATGCAGAAAAACTGCATAAAGAATTCCATTACACAGTATTCAACAGTGAAGCAGAAGCTGCTGCTGCCAAAGATGACTACACTAAAGATCGCTATAACTTTGACCACAGCAACAATACAAGTCTTTATTTGGTTGATATCGTGCAGAAGCCGAAATTCGGCATTCCGCTTGCGAAATGTCTCGCATTCAGCCGTACCGGAGAAACATGGGGGACTTACGTACGTTCTGCGGAATTTGATGAATATGTCGAACGGATTTCCAAAGTAGATCCACAGGATCTGTAGGGCATAGAAATCACGCTCGGAAACTATTCGGAATATGTGGATTTCTCTTTTGTAACTGATGAAATCACTTATGAGGCTGCTGCAGCAGATGCAATCCGTCCGACGGTTGAATATAACGGCATGGAACGCAGTGTCAAAGCAGATTACCGCAGAATTCATGAAATTACGGCGGAAATTCTTCCGTACTGCCTGTATGATGCGTCCAGCCGTGACAACGGCGTTATTGTCGGAACCATCAGCATCAATGTTGTCGGAAATAGTGCATCCGCAGAACTTCTCGGTGACAGCTATGTAACTTTTCCGGTATATGCGGATAATCTGGAAGTTCTGAACGGACTCTGCCGGATTATCAACGAACTGTACAGCAACTCTCCCGTCTACGCACCGTATCCGGAAGAATTCACGAGTGCGGATGAATATATTCAAAATTTCATCGATATCTATATGGCTGCTGTTGCCATCATCGACCGCGAGTCCGGTGAAATGCGGAGTATGTCCGTGGATCAGTTCCGCGAAATTGCTGACCGCACCATCGCTCTCCGTAACCGCAGTTATTATAACTCCAGCGAATTCATAGATATCCTTGACAGCCGTTACTGGGTCGTTGCCGCGTTTAACACGATCGACAATCCGGAATATAACGACACACGTACAGTTTACTTTCGTAAAGCTGCCATCACCGACGTCGAGCTCGCTGAACTGTTCGAACGCTGTAAGTAAAAATAACCCTTTTCCGTTGAAAGTTTTTTGAAAAGGGTTCGGGGAAAACTTTTTTGAAAAAAGTTTTCCCCGATTTCATGCATTCAGGAATTATATTCCGCCTCGCGGGGACGGAAGAGCAGGGAAATGCACCAGATTCCCGCCAGCGCGATTACAGTATAAATGATTCGTGCAACGACGGAATCCGCACCGCCGCAGAGCCATGCAACAAGGTCGAACCGGAAC
>JBGVOJ010000207.1:0-4146 GCA_045126415.1 Eubacteriales bacterium
CCGCCGAACTGCCTTTGAGGTACATTTCCAGACTGTCGTATTTTTCCGCGATTTCTTCCGTGGCATCATTGCCGTAACGGGTTCCCGAATTTCCGCCCCAGAAATTGCCGCCGGACTGATTCATCCACTGAACCATCATGATCTCTCTGCCCTCGGTGACAAACGCTTCGTCCGTAAATACTTCGTTCAGCCATTCGAGACGGTTTAAGAGCCATTCGGCAAGGTATTCATAATGTTCCTTATAATTTTTCAAACGGGTGATATAGTGGGGCTCGCGGTTCTGGCTGGTACCGAAAATCTGCCACCGTTCAAAGTTTCTTTCATAGGAACGGAAGCCGAGCTTTCCTTCGTCAAGGATATACTGCGGCATGAGGCTCACGCTGTCATAGATCTCCGCCCATTTTTCCGCGACCATTTCCCGGAACCAGTCCCGGGTGAGCGCGACCGCGAACCATGTCCCGAATCCGCCGCCGCTTCCGCGTCCGTTGCCGACGAAAATATCCGTATATTCTTCGGCACCTTCGTTGGCATTGCCGAGCGAAAGGTCAAAGTCCCAGACCGGTCCGAACACAAGTTTGCCTCCGGCATCTTTATGAAGATAGAAGCTGTCCCACTGGGAGTCGAGGTTTTTTACCATTTCCTCCACAAGATAAACCGCCGTAAGGGAATCGAGGTCAATCAGCTCCGCGCATTCTTCCATGGTTCCTTCGGAAAGAGTCTCATAACATTCATCGATGTATTCCTGAATGAACTGCTTCTGCTTTCTCATGGTTCCGGAATCTGCGGAAAGATCGTTGTGGATCATATAGGAGCGTCCGGCAGCATGGATCACTTCCCCGGAAGCATAGTTGGAAAGTTCCACAAGATATCCGGTATCAATCTCGTTCGGATTCCGGTCATCCACATTGACCCGGTCTCCGGAAACCTTGATTTCTTCCGCAAGAAGATAGACACCGACGTATTCTCCGTTCAGATAAACCTCTACGTAAGTAGAATTCGGCTGCCAGTCCACGGCATCGAAATACCGCGCATATTCAAAGGACACATGGTTTCTCTGCAGCGACTGGTCACACTGATTCGCCAGAAGTACCCAGATCTTTTCCCTGCCGTTTGCCAGATCAAAGAGATTCCGTTTTTCGGACAGTTTGAATTTATAGGATTTTTTTGGATATCCCCACGAATTATTTCCCCGTCCGCGGATCTCCGTCACAGCTTCGTCAATACGATATTTCTGATCACATCCGAGGAACGAAATTTTTGCGGTCTCATATTCCGTCTTGGAGGTAATTGCGTTCCCGTCGTCGGTATCGATCACGACGATGGGCATATCGAGGACATCGTAATCAAAAATCGCGGTATAGACTCCTTCCGCGGTATCGCCGGAGCGGGATGCCTCCGTCACACCGTCACTCCATTTCACGAATTTATACCCCAGTTCGGAAACGGCCGTAACTGTCGCGGAAGCACTTCCCGCATTCTGCACAGCGGTTCCTTCCACACGGCCGGCGGCCTTGTTATTGACGGTATAGACGATCTTACCGTTCTGCGGCGGATCGGACGGGTCTTCGGGCAGGTATCTTTCGGTGCTGTCCACCGAAGGACGTTTTGTTCCGGAAAAAGAAGTTCCCGAAACAAAAGCAAGATTCTCTTCTCCTGTCTGCGATTCCTCCGTTTCGGCGGCCGGCGTATCCGTCACGGGAGCCTGAACCGTCTCCGTGGTCTCCATGGGAACTGTTCCGTTGTCTCCGGACTGACAGGCTGTCAGAATCCCTGCAGTCAGCAATATGACTGAAATTTTCAGAATATTTCTTTTCACGCTATTCTCCGAGATAATTTATTTTGCCATTCAGGAATGTTGTATCATAAAACAAAAAAAATAACAACCACATTTTGTAAATATTTCTCTCACGTATACCTGCCGCCGTTTATGGCTGTTTTTTCTCTTTTCCGGAGAATTTTGTCGCAGTTTACGGTGTTGCTTCTTCCGAATAAATTCTGCAAAACAGAGGCAGATCGCACACAGGAACAGGAGATGAAATCATGATCCAGCGGAACCGGACGGAAAGAAGAAAAAACTGCCGCATACCGAAATTTTCCGGAATACGGCAGTTTCTTATTTTCGTCTGTTATTCTTTCACCGGATCATCCGATCAGACCGGCTTCTTTCCATTCGCGTTCCGCGTTGGCGTAGTCTTCCTCCGTCGGACGGTAGTCGGGATGGCTGCAGCACGGCATGGTTGCGTCGCCGTTTTCATCCGGGAAGGGCGATTCGTTGTCGTTTTCCCAGAGTTTGCGTTCTTCTTCGTTCCGGAAATCGGGGATCTTGTATTCCGCGCCGCCGTTGCAGCTGGAACGGAGGGCAAGAATCGCCGTCGCGGACATCGCTACGGAACGATAGACATTGAAGAACGGTTCGATGTCCTCGTTGATATACTTTTCGAAGTGATACGCAACCCAGAAGTCGCCGCCTCCGTGACCCGCCTTTCCCGGCAGATCGTTCATTTCGTCCTCTTCATACCAGCGCGCGGGAACCGTCTGCACCTCGCTTTCCCCTTCCGGGATATTCCAGCTGTTGTACTGGATCCGTACTTCGCTGAGAGTTCCGCGGACATTTTCCATGCTTCCCTTTTCCGAGCAGATGCGGTACCAGTTTCCGTGACCGCCCCATGCCGCGCATCCCGTGACGCGGGCAAGGGAGCCGTCCTGCATTTCGCAGAGCATGATCGCCGCAAGGTCACCGACTCTGCACGCCGTACCCTTCAGCGTTTCCGGCGCGAAGACCGCCTTGCAGTTGACGGATTTCAGCTCGTTTCCGGTGATGTACAGAACGGGCGCGAGTGCGTGGGTCAGATAATACGAACGCGGCAGCCAGTTTCTCCAGTGGAGCTTTCCAGGTGAGAGCATATTCTTGTCGTGCGGCGTTACGGGATGGTTGTACTCGCCTTCGCAGTACAGAGCCTTTCCGAAATTGCCCGTGTCGTACCGGCGCTTCATTTCCATGTTGCACGCAAAGAACGGGTAGTTTTCCGCGAGCATATATTTGCAGCCGGTCTTTTCCACGGTGCGGCACAGGGCGACACATTCCGCCATGGTGAGCGCGGGCGTACATTCGCTCAGGACATGGATACCGCGTTCCATCGCTGCGATGGCAAACGGCGTATGCTCGGTGAAATAGTTGCACAGCATCACCGCGTCCATCAGACCGCTTGAGATGAAATCGTCAAAATTGTCGAACACCGCAATCGAATCGTCGAGCAGATGACGGATGTTCTCGATCGACCGTTTGCTGCTGTCACAGACGGCTGTGACTTTCGCTCCCTCCAGATTCTTGAAAATACTGACATAGGAGCCGCCGCGCAGCGTTCCGAAAACACCGATACGCATAATCTTTTTTTCCATTTGCTTTTCCTCCCCGTAAATTCGGAATTTTGTTGTCCTCATTATATCATATCCGCCGTAAAAAATCCATTCCGTTCCCGGCGAAACGAAAAAAGTTGTCCGGATTATTTCTCCGTCCGGAAATCGTGTGCCGCCTGATACATCGCGAGTATATTTTCCACGGGCGTGTTGTCCTGGATCATGTGTGTGGGGGCGAGGAAATACCCACCGCCGCGGCTGAAGAGCTTCGCCGTTTCAAAAACCATGGTTCTCACATCGTCCGGAGTCCCCGTCACCAACACTCCCGCTGTAGAAATACCTCCGTGGAACGCAAGACGGCCGCCGAACTTTGCTTTCAGATAGGACGGAGACATATTTGCCGCTTCCGGCTGGAGCGTATCCACCGCCCGGACGCCGATATCGATAAAATCCTCAAATGCCCAGCTGGAACTGCCGCAGGAATGAACCATCACCGGGATCCCGAAAGCCTTTGCAAGGTCGGCATACCGTTTATGGAAGGGCTTGAGTACCCGCCGGTACAGCTCGGGGCTGATAAGCGGTGTATGCTGGGTGCCGAGGTCTTCGCCGAAAAACAGAAAATCGATCCTTCCTCCGGCACGGTCGAGGATCCGTTCCAGAATCCCGAGTTCCATGTCGCACCGGCGGCGGATGTAAGTCAGGGTTGCTTCCTCCTCCAGAAGAAGATGGATGAGCGTCTGTTCCATCCCCATGACCCGTCCGGTCGCGTTGATGATATCCGCATATCCG
>JBGVOJ010000208.1:0-2612 GCA_045126415.1 Eubacteriales bacterium
GCTGGGATATTTTTCGTTTTGCCGTCCGTCAGATGCAGAAGCAGCCCGATACCGTTAAGGACGAACTGCGGGTATTTCTTGGAAATGATCCTCGTCTGAAAGAAATCGACGATTATCTACCCTCTCAACAGGGACAGGCGATCAGCGGTGAGAAACTGGAACTGCGTGAATATCAGCAGGAAGCCTTAGCTTCCTTAGCTGCCATGCGTGATAAAAAAGAAACAATAGCATTGCTCTATCATGCGACCGGTACCGGCAAAACCGTAACCGCAGTCATGGATGCCAAACGTTGCGGCGGGCGGGTTCTGTTTGTCGCTCATACGATGGAATTGGTAAATCAGGCATACAACACGTTTATTAATCTGTGGGAAGGTGTCTCTGTAGGCAAGTTTGCGGACAGCATCAAGGATACCGATTCCCATGTAGTCTGCGGCAGTATTCAGAGTGTTGCACTGAATCTGGAACTGTTCAAGGACGACGATTTCGACTATATTATCATCGACGAAGCCCACCACGCCTCCGCTGATACATACCAGAAGGTTCTTGCTTACTTCAAGCCGAAATTCACTCTCGGACTGACAGCGACCCCGGAACGCGCCGATGATACCAACATCCTCGAAATCTTCAAAAATACTGCACACAAACTGGACATCCGGACCGCCGTTGAAATCGGTGCGCTTGTCCCGGTTCGATGCATCCGGATTCATACCAACATTGATATGACCAGTGTCCGGTTCAACAGTGTGCAGTACAATATCCGCGACCTTGATGTCAAAATCTGCGTTACTGAGCGAAATAAACTGATCGTGGACACATGGGTAAATTAACCCGTAGTGCCAGTAAAGAAATCAAAAAATAAGAGCTTTCATAGAAGCAGTGGAGAGACAACCGGTAGAACAAAAAATGACCACCATAGCAAGGTTGTGAGCCAAAATCTTGTAACCCATCCGGCTGCAGAGTCCCCAGAAAGACCGCGCCAGCACCTGTTCACCATTCATCTGACAGGTCAGCTGCGAAAAAACAGTTTCAATCTTCCTGCGGAATCGGAAGATGATCTGCCGGAAATGCTTTACCCACTGGTCTTTATGATGAGAAGGCTTCAGGGCAAGAAGCGTAATCCCATGTTCCGCCATCGCTTCCCGTATAGCTCTCCCGGAATACCCTTTATCGCCGAGAATCGTAATACCATACAGTCCTTCCGTCAGATGATACAGTCCTTCACGGTCATCTTCGTTGGCTTTTCCGATGATATATCTGGAAATATATCCATCCATCGTGGTCAGAACATGAACTTTGTAGCCGTAATAGGTCTCCTTTTTGGACGGACATCTTCCGTAAGCCGCTCCTTCATAACGGAAACTTTTACAGAAATATGCTCTCCCGAACTTGCAGACCGGCAGCGGATAACTGTCCGCGATGTAGTTTTCGCATAATCCGACATCCATTTCCTTCTCCAGCTTTGCACGCAGCAGTTCGGTCAGCAGGTACAGATTCTTTTTCCGCCGGTGATAGCGGCTGCGGCAGCACAGATGAGGGAACAGATGGGAGTAATTCTTCTTTACAAAGGAATGCCATGCAGTTTCGGAATCCACTCCCATCATCTCACCGACGATGCTGATTGTGATGATTTCCGCATCACTGCATCGGGCTTCTGCGATGTTTTTCCGGTTTCTGATCTCATCCGGAGCATATATCTGGTATAAATCGTCCACGATTGCTAAAATTATCGTGAACAGGTCTTCCATATTTTCGTTTTTTGTGATATAATCATCTTGAAACTTCAGCATTTCGATGATTGCCTTTCTGTTTGTCTCGTCAACTTACAGAATATCACATTTTTGCTGAAGTTTCTTTATTTTTTGCTTTCTTTACTGGCACTACGGGTTAATTTATGTAAAAAACAAGCGGACTGTAGTATTCTGTGCATCCGTCAAACATGCAGAACAAATCGCCCGGCTTTTCGAAAATGCTGGCATCCGAGCAATTGCCGTCTCCGGCAGTATGAAAACGTCCGAACGGAACGAACAGCTTGCGAAGTTTGCCGATGGGGATATCAAAGTCCTCTGTGCCTGTGATCTGCTCAATGAAGGTTGGGACTGTCCGCAGACGGAAGTTCTGTTCATGGCTCGTCCGACGATGTCAAAGGTACTGTATACTCAGCAGCTTGGACGCGGTATGCGGAATGCCGAGGGTAAGGATTATCTGATGGTGTTTGATTTCGTTGATAATGCCACCCAGTACAATACCCCGTATTCCATGCACCGACTGTTCAAGCTGAAAGATTATCATGCAGGCGGAATGGTACTCGGAAAACCAGCGGATCGTGAAGCAGAAGCTGAACTATACGCTCAAGGGGAACGTCCCCATGCATTGATTGATTATCCTGTACATGCCACAGACTACGAAGTTGTCGATGTATTCAACTGGCAGGAAGAAGCTGCCGGTATGATCAGCCAGATGGAGTTTATCCGCCGTGTGGATGTACAATCGGAAACGATTGAAAAATATGTCCGTGAAGGTCTGCTGATTCCCGATCTGATTGTCCCCATGAGCGAACACCGGACATTCAAGTATTTCAAAGAAGAAACGTTGGTCGATTACGCCGAGAAATA
>JBGVOJ010000209.1:0-4985 GCA_045126415.1 Eubacteriales bacterium
CGTACATGAACCGGCAGTCTGCCGTCGTATACATCGTCCGCTTTTTCACAGAGAAGATTGAAAAGCTGGGTGTAGATCATGGAAATCAGGAAATTGAACGTGCTGTCAGTGTCACTCATGATAAGAAACAACGCCGTTTTCTGATACGATTCGTCGTCCTTCTTTTCGGGATGCAGATAAATCTTGTCTCCCAATGTATCCAGTTCCAGTTCGTCATACATGCTGATCTCCCGCACCTCCGCAATATCGAAGGGAGCCAGTCTCGCACCGCAGCTTACCAAAATTGACTTGGCGGTCTTGCCGGCACTTAGCTTGAACTTTTTATACTGTCGGACTGCGAAGTGATTTGGGTCTTCTTTTTCTAGATTTTCAAAGAGAATATCCACGTTGTTCTGGAAGGTCTCGTCATCCTCACGGATTTCGGAAGCATTGATGAATTCCAGAAGAGTGGCAAAATTTTGTTCTTCCACAGGAGCTTTATAATAGATGTAGCCGATGATCGCCGTGTAAAGCAGGGTTTCCGCTTTTGTCCAGAACTCATCGGTGGATTTTCCGTCCCCCTTGGTGTTGGTACTCAGACAGTTTACCAGCTTCAGTATATCTTTTTCACTGCGGATGTAGGCGAACGGGTTATAGTGCATACTCTTTTTGAAGTTGATCGTGTTGAATACTTTAATCCGGTAGTTCTTTCGCCGCAGAAAATTTCCGGTTTCCACGACCAGACTTCCTTTCGGATCGGTAATGCAATAAGACGAATGCGCCTGCAGAATCTGCGGCTTGATGAAGAACCGGGTTTTCCCGGAACCCGAACCGCCGATAATCAGCACATTTTTATTGCGGGCATTGTTGGGGTCGGGAGGACGGTTTGACATCATCAGACGCTCCGTCTGGGTGAGAAGGATGTTGTTTTCAAACACCGGATCGACAAACGGAGCGATATCTTCCGGCTTCCCCCATCGTGCGGAACCGTATTCTTCATTGTGACGGTATTTCTTTGCGTTTTTGCCTTTGACATATACAATCAGGCGAAGCAGACCGCCGGATGCGATTCCGACCAGCAGATCAAACGGATGGAAACTGGGCATAAGGGATTCAAACGCCGCCGAAAAGCCGACCGTGATATGCAGCAGCTTCTCCGAAAGATCAGCACCGGGCATCAGACGGAAAGCTTCGCCGAGATTGGTGGCGAACAGTCCGATGAATACATAGGGGAGGTTCGGCAGGAGCAGTTTCTTGATATTTACAGGCTTTTTCATCGGTCGATCCCCTTGTTCTTCACACGGATTTTGTCCGGCTGGATTTCCGGAGTGTTCGCACGGGTATTCTGTAATTGCTTGACCACAGACGGTCGTTTTTCGTGACCAATTGTAGATGCGGTGTACTCCCTGAATGCGGCGGTCAGAGCGTCAGTGTCCCTTGCTTTGAAGAAAACCAGATATTTCGGCTTTTCGCCGGATTTATCCTTCATCACAGCATAATCCACGCCGTATTTTCTCGCCACCCGGTCGAAGTCTCCAATATTTTTACTGCTGATTTCGATGTTGGTCACACCCTGATTCTGTCCGATAAGCTGTTTGACAGTTTGTTTACCCGTGGGTTTGACCGGACCGTTTCTGCTTTTTTCCGTCTGCTGTTCCTTGAGATGCTGTAAGAATTTCGATACTGCCGTTTTCAGAACCTGTCCGGTCAGCCTGGCAGTGCGGATGGTCAGCGTGACTGTCCGGCTTTCCACTTCCTCCTGCATGGGCATCACCTCCTTCGGCAGGAATGGGAATTATTAAGCCGCCCAATCAAGGACGAAAACGAGGGTTAGAACCTGTTCTTCGATGGGTTCGGATACTGCGGAAACATTGGCAGAATATATAAGCGGCAGGCTGTCGTTTGAGACAATCTGCCAGTCGGATACAGATAACTGCTCGAACTGTCCGTAAGTTTCGGTTTCCATTCCATTTACCGCAAACCCGATCAGCATGGAATCCACTTTTTCATCGGCCATATCTGCATCATAGGGGACAATGCTCCAGCCGTTTTCGGCAGTCACTGTCAGAGAAGTCACATCAACCGTCGCCGTGGAATGGTTGATAATCTCCGCATCGGCAGCTGCATAGACGACACCATGTTCCGATACCGTCAGAAGCAGATACGCCGGAACGGTCACGGAAAAACGGGAGGTAAGATATCCGCAGTCGTCGCAGTCTCCATCTTCATCAGCATCGTTATGGGGAACCGTTTCGATGGATTCATATCCGCACTCGCAGGATACTTCACGGCTGTGTTCAGATTCATTGGAGGCTTCCCAATCACCATAAGATAAATCATGTTCTTCCGTTTCCGTACTGGAGTAACCGCAGGAACAGGAACCCGTGCGGCTGTGTTCGGAATCGGAAATGCTTGTCCAGTCTCCTGTGGTGATGCTGTGATCTGCGTATTCCGTGCCGCTGTAAGAACAGCCGGAACAGGAAACGGTACGTTTATGCTCGGTGTCGGAGTGGTTTGTCCATGCACTGCCGGTCAGACTGTGACTGGCATATTCCGTAGTGCTGTAGGAACAGCCGGAGCAGGAGATCGTGCGTTTATGCTGACTGGCGGAATCGTTCGTCCATGAGCCGTAGGTCAGAGTATGGCTTGATGTTTCCGTGGTACTGTACCCGCAGGAACAGGAGATTGTTCGCTGATGTTGAGAAGAACCATTGGAAGTCCATGCCCCATAGGACAGTGAATGGTTTTCGTATTCATAACTGCTGTAGCCGCAGTCCGAACAGTAGACAGAACGGCGATGCTGACTGCCGCTGTAATTTGTCCACGATCCGTAGGAAAAATCGTGATCCTCATAATCTTCGGAAATATACGAATCACAGTCCGCACAGTATTCTACGATTTCATGCTGATCCTCGTCGTATTCGTAATACTCGGTTTCCTCGTCATGATAGCCGTAATCATATCCGTCATCACCGCCGCAGTTCTCGCAGTAGTAGTACCGGCGGTGTCGGGACGAACTGTAATATTCCCAATCCTCATACTCGTAATCGCCGTGTTCCGTCCCCTCGTCCACAAGTTCGTCACACTCGACACAGTATTCGTACCAGTCACAGTCGTCCCATTCGGTGTAGGTGATATCGTGATCGCAGAGGTGTTCACAGTCGATCCGGTATCCGCAGTCCACACACTTATCATACCGGCTGCTGTAATGTTCAATGTTATGTTCCTCTGCAAGGGTACCGCCGTACTGGTCTTCGCCGCAGTTGTCACACCAGTGCCGGATGTTGTGTTCCTCATCCGTCCATTCAGTATATTCCAGAGTATAGCTGTACGAACCTTCGCAGACCATACAGTAACCTTTTGCTGCCTGCACTGATACGGGCAGAACGAGCATCAGAGCCATGCAAAGCAGGTATTTGGCAAATGTTTTCATGTTGTCCTCCAATTAATCCACAATCGAGATGGTGAATACGATCTTTGCCGCTTCTAAATTTTCGGTGTTCTGTGCATCACCGGAGATCTTAGCGAAGTATTTTAGCGGAAGATTTCCACTGGCGGCGATCTTCGGGAAAGCGGAATTGTTGATTGCCATTCTGCCCGATCCGGCAGTCACGCAATCGTTGATCTTCAGTGCAATGGTCTGACTGCCGCCGAATTTATCGTAATGTCCTACCTTGTACGCACCATCCGTCACCGAGACTGCTGTGACCTGCACACTGCCGTTCTTGGAGTTATTGGTGATGCAGGCATTGTCAGCGGTGATTACCGTACCGTTGATAACATAGACGGGAAGGGAAGCCGGAACCGTCACATTTACCGCACGGTACTGATTGTCCACAGTGAGTGTTACGGGAACGGTTGCCGTGGTACTGTTTACCGCAAACGCTGTAATACCGAGTGACAGAACCATCAACACGGAAATGAACAGAGATATGAGATTTTTACGTTTCATAGACTCCTTTCCGCAGAAAAAAGCGGCTCTGTTTCCAAAGCCGCCCCACTGCGATTGATTGAATTTATTTCTTTAGTCCGCCGTATCCCATTCCACGATGATTACCACATTGGCGATGGTGGCGTTCTTCACGGAATTGGAAAGCGGGGTTACGATTGCCGCATAGTCGATGGCAACGGTATTTCCGTCTTCATCGCCCACTCCGGTCATGTAACAACCTTTGATAGGTGCGGTAATGAGCTGCTGGGTGTTCGCATTGCTCTTGTCGGTGGACTTCATACTGCCGTCACCGATGGAGAGTGCAAAACCGAGCTTGTTGGAGTCAACCTTTTCACCGGCGAGGGTGGATTTGTCACCGAAAGCCGTCAGCTTCCAGCCGCCTGCCGCGTTGATGGTCACAGACTTCACGCGAACCGCACCGTAGGAGAGGTTTTCGATCTGACAGTCGGTAGCCGTTACGACCGTACCGTCATCGGACATAGCCATCGGCAGTGCAGTGGGGACGACTACATTCAGCTTGGTCGGGGTCACGGAACCCGGATCATCGGGAATACCATCACCGTCGGTATCGTTGCCGATGCCGCCGTTGGTGGTGGTCAGGCTGACCGGGGTACTTGCGGAACCGCCGGAGGTGTCGATTTCAGCCGCAAAAGCGGATACGGACATCGTGGCGGCGGCGCAGAGTGCGAGGATAAGAGATACAATCTTTTTCATGTGCAAATTCTCCTTTTTCAGTTGATTTTTTGATTTTCAGATTACTCAGCGGTGTCCCATTCGATCACAAACACCACATTGGCGATAGTGGAGTTGGTCACGGGTGCGGACAGGGGAGTAACAATGGCATCATACTGTACCGATACGGAATTGCCGGACGGATTGCCCGCACCGGAGAGGTAGCAGCCTGCGATGGGAGCGGAAATAAGGTTCTGTGCGGATTCGTCGGAATTGTCGGTCACGACCTGAGAACCGCCGCCGATGGAGAGTGCGAAGCCGAACTTGTTGCTGTCCACCTTTTCGTTGGCGAGAGTGGACTTGTCGCCGAAAGCGGTCAGGT
>JBGVOJ010000210.1:0-10814 GCA_045126415.1 Eubacteriales bacterium
CAGCCAAGACATGCGGTGTTATACGAAACGTAGCTGAATTGTAATGTGACGCACTACATTCCGGAGACGGAAGGGGTCTGTGCTGAACGGGGAGCGAAGCCCCGTGAAGTCGCTCCACTATTCCTGATGATTTTTATGACTATATGGCTATAGGTCTAACAAATTTAAGCCGTACTCCACCGAAAATTCCTCTTTTTTCCCTTCTAAATCATATCAGCCACACAAACCGGCTGCCGCAGTCCAAAGTTTTTGCGGAGCTTTTTTCAAAAAGCGACCGTTTCCCCTTTCCTAAAAATCCGCACTCTCTCCCCACTATAATCGTAAATTTTTCATGTATACCGTAGATAAATCCCCCAAAATATGCTATAATATAAAATAACGATAAAATGGGAGATTTATGCGGAGGTGACAGGGATGAAAGTATTTGCCGTCATGCGAAGGCGGGACGATCTGCCGTCGATGACACTGCCGCTTGCCGTGCTGCTGACGGCGGTGATTGTTGTTTTCACGGCGGTAGGGGGGCGGCTTGCCTCGTCTGAGCTTGTCGGCTCGGTCGCCGCACTGCCGTTTGTGACGGGCGCGGCGTGCCTGTATGCACTCATTATCCTGCTTTGGAGAAAGCTTGCCGCGTTTCTTGTCACACCGCTTTCGTTTGCGGTCTTGCTTGCCTCCGGATCGTCACGGTTCGCCGCCGTTACGATCACACTATCCCTCCTCTTTGTCTCGTATGTGTACGCAGTGTCGCTTATTTCCAGAGAATCGAAATTCCAGCGGCTGCTGTCCCTTTCCGTCTCCGCCGCGATCTGTATCCTTCTCACGATCACTGCGTGGGCAGGATTCCATGCGGCCTCCTATGACGCGTTCGTCACCTTCTGCATGGACGGTCTGTCCTCCCTGCTCGCCGGTGCGTACGGGTTGGCTCCCTCCGAATCGTATGTCCGGGAGTCTGCGCGGAATTTCCTCGTCATGACGCCCGCTTACCTTGCGATCCTCTCTCTTTCACTCGCGTGGCTTACTGAGGTTCTCACAAAAAGCATGTTCCGTCTCCTCGGCTGCACCGATCTCTTCATCGGCATCACCCACCGCATCACCCTCCCCGTTTCCTACGCGGTCATCTATGCCGCCGCATTCCTCCTTTCCATGCTTACCATTCCCGAGGAATCCCCGCTTATCAGTCTCCTCCTTAACAGTACCGTCACCGCAATGATGCTCCCCTGCGCCTCCGTCGGCGTGTCCATGATTCTCCGCAAGATCCGCGTGCGTATGTATTACGCCAGCCAGAAACGCGCCCTTACAACCATGCTCATGGTCATGGCCTTCGCCGCCATGGGTATCATCAACGCCGTTATGATCCTCTCTGTCGCCGGTGCCTATTTCGTCATCGCCGATTTTCTCCGGAAACGGAAAAAACAGCGTAAAAAGGAACACCGCGAATGGGAATAAGCCCCCGAAAACGGCTTCTGTACCCTTTGTTTTGCATCTCTTTTGTTTTTCATCGTATAAAGTTTTTTGAAAGGGGTTTTGGGAAGACTTTTTTAAAAAAAGTTTTTTCAAAAAAATAACCCATGCCCAAGAATTCCAAACAAAAAAATGACCTGCGCGGATTCCGGATGGAAACTGCCGTCGTCTTTGCCGTCAGCGGACTGGTGTGCGTCGTCCTCTTCACCCTCGGAATGCTCCTGCTCCGCGAAGTGACCCACACAAAAATCCTTTTTCTCGGCCTGATCTGCCTCCTCCTCCACGCCGCCGCGTCCGCGCTCGCCTACTATTTCTTCGAAAAGCGGACAAAAAACGGCTCCCTCGATGAGGCTCTCGCTCCCGTTATGGGACGCATCATGTTCGACGCCGTCGTCAAAATGGCCACCCCCGTTTTCCTCTGTGACTCGTCCGAGCGCATCATCTGGTATAACAATACCACCGAGGAACTCCATTCCAGCAAAAACAAACTCTACGGTGAGTCCGTCTCCGAACTGTTCGGCGTTACCCTCGCCGAAATCCGTTCGAACCGCAGTGAAGAAGGCGCACGCCTTACCTGCGACGGCCGTTCGTTCCGCGCAAAATTCAACCATATCAAAACCGATGATGATGATTATGCCCTCGTCATCACCACCGAAACCACCGAACTCGACGCTCTCATGGAAAAGATTGCCGGGGACGAGCTGGTCGTCGTCTATATCATCATCGACAACCTCGGCGAAATGATGCAGTACGACAGCGAACTCTACCGCCCCGCCGCCTCCCAGATCGACGAAGTTCTCCGGGACTGGGCAGATGAATACGGCGGTATCCTCAAGGAATACGAACGCGATAAGTACATCTTCATCACCGAAGCCCGCATCCTCGACGAACTCATTCTGCAGAAGTTCGACATTCTCGACCGCGTCCGCGCCGTCCGTGTGGGCGATACCAATCTTCCCCTCACCATCTCAATGGGCGTCTCCAATATCCACGGGACGTACGAGGAAAAGGAACGCGCCGCCCATGCCGCTCTCGATATGGCTCTCCAGCGCGGCGGTGACCAGGCCGCCGTCAAGGGAGACAGCAGCATCGACTTCTACGGCGGCGTCACCAAGACCGTCCAGAAACGTACAAATGTCCGTTCCCGCGTAATTTCCAACGAACTCATGTCTTCCATGAAAAAAGCGTCCAACGTCCTCATCATGGGGCATAAATCCGCCGACTTTGACGCGTTCGGTGCCTGCGTCGGCCTTGCGCAGATCGCCGTGCACTGCGGTACACGGGTGAATATCGTCACCAATATGGCCGACCGTAACCTCGTCGGCTGCCGCGATCTGCTTGTATCCGCTGCAGAATATCAGAATATCTTCGTCGACACCGCCGACGCGATGGATCTTCTCGAAACGGGAACCCTTGTCGTCGTCGCGGACGTCAACAATCTGAAAATCGCGGAACTCCCCGAACTGGCATACCGGACGGAAATGCTCGCCATCATCGACCATCACCGCAAAACAGCGGAATTCGACCGCGAGCCCGACGTGGAATACATCGAACCGTCCGCGTCCGCAACGTGCGAGATCGTCGCGGAAATGCTCGAACAGGTTCTCCCGAACGACGAACTGAGCGCGGCCGAAGCCACCCTCATGCTCGCCGGGATCACCCTCGATACCAAGCATTTCGCCAAGAATACCGGTACCCGTACCTTCTCCGCCGCCATGTATCTGCGTGACCGCGGCGCGGACCCGGCCGTGGTACAGGATCTCTTCCGCGAAAACTACAGTGACTATATCCGCGAAGCACTGTTCCGTTCCAATGTGGAAATCTACCGCGACCGGACCGCCATCACAATCGTCGAAGATAAACAGAGTTCCGCCGCCGACCGTATTGCAGCAAGCAAAGCAGCAGCCAACATGCTCATGATTAACGGAATCGACGCGTCGTTCGCCATGGTACGGATCGGCGAGACCACTGTGCACATCTCCGCGCAGTCGAACGGAAAAATCAACGTCCAGCTGATTATGGAAGAACTTGGCGGCGGCGGTCATTTTGACGGTGCGGGCGCACAAGTCAGGGAAAAATCGACAGCGGAAGTAATGGCCGCGATGAAAGCTGCCATTGACAAGCATCTCAAATAATGCAAAAGGGATGCCCATAAATTCACAAATCAACCAATACCGGAGGTATAACCACAATGAAAGTCGTATTATTACAGGATGTAAAAGGCCAGGGCAAGAAAGACCAGATCGTCGACGTATCCGACGGATACGCACGCAACTTCCTCTTCCCGAAGAAGCTCGCAGCGGTCGCGGACGCCAAGGTCATGAACGATATCAAGAATAAGGAAGCCGCACGCGAATACAAGATCGAACAGGAAAAGAAAGCCGCACGCGAAACCGCCGAAAAGCTCCAGACGATCACCGTCAAGGTCAAGATCCAGCAGGGCGCAGACGGCAAATTCTACGGCTCCGTCACCACCAAGGACATCGGCGAAGCTCTCGCCGCACAGCACAAAATCGAAATCGACCGCCGCAAGATCGTCCTCGACAACCCGATCAAAGCGTACGGTACATACTCCGTCGACGTCAAACTCTACCCCGAAATCACCGGCAAGATCAATCTCGTCGTCGCAGCGAACTGAAAAAATAAAGTCCTCGGTGAAAAGTTTTTCGATAAAAAGTTTTCCCCGAACCCCTTTCAAAAAGCTTCCATCTGAAAAACAGACGAAGTTGGGTGCAAATTTGAAGAAAATACCTTCCGTCAGCCGACAAAAGAAAGAATTCAGCCCCCGCGGTTAGCCCAATCCAACTGCCGGCTTCGCCGGACTTACAGTTTGAAAGTTAACTCACCCTTCAAGCGAAACAAGCGAGGGGGTGTCCAGAGGTAGAACGCCTCTGGCGCGGGTGATTCATAAGAGGTCCCGCGCGAGGACCTCTTATGCGCCGTCCCGCGCAGGGACATAAAATTGAAAAATGACCTGACGGTCATTTTTCTACCTTCCGCACCGAAGGTGCGCCCCCTACAAACCGGCTGTCAAGCCAAAACTCCCGAGGTATTCCATGAATAACGATATCCTCTCCGAGCGGCGGATGCCGTTCTCCCTCGAGGCAGAACAATCCCTCCTCGGCTCCATCCTCATCAATCCCGTGTGCCTCGACGACATCGCCCCCATCCTGGCGTCCGGGGACTTCTATATGCCCGAGCACAGCGAAATCTACGCCGCGATGCAGTCGATGTACCTCAAAAGCAAGAACATCGACGTCGTCACCCTCATTGAGGAGCTCGTCCAGAGCGGCACCTACGACGAAGCCGGCGGACGTGAGTACCTCAAACTCATCGCCGAAGCCGTCCCTGCCGCCGTCAACGCCAAGGACTACGCAAAAATCGTCCGTGACAAAGCCATCCTCCGCCAGCTCATCGGTGCCAGCGAGGACATCTCCGAAGCCGCTTACGCCGGCGACGACGAAGCCGAAAATCTCGTCGAATACGCCGAATCGAAAATTTTCCGCATCGCCGAAGGCCGCGAAAACAAGAATTTCGTCCATATCCGCGATGCCCTTCTGCAGGTCTACGAACGGCTGACCAAACTTTCCGAAAATCCCGACGAACTCCGCGGTACCCCCACCGGCTACGACGACCTCGACAACGTCATCGTCGGCATGGGCAACAGCGACCTCGTCCTCATCGGCGCACGTCCCGGTATGGGTAAAACGAGTTTCGCAATGAACATCGCCGTCTCCGCCGCGCTCAAAACCAAAAAGGCGGTCTGCGTCTTCTCCCTCGAAATGTCCGCCGAACAGCTTGCCAACCGTATGCTTTCCAGTGAAGCACAGGTCGACAGCTACAAAATGCGCTCCGGCAACCTTGAAAACGAGGACTGGAAGGCCATCGCCTACGCCTCCAGCAAGCTCTCCGAAGCCGAAATTTACATTGACGACACCCCCGGCGTCACCGTCACGGCGATGAAATCCAAGCTCCGCCGTGTGAAAGACCTCGGTCTCGTCGTCATCGACTACCTCCAGCTCATGCAGGGCGACCGGCACAGCGACAACCGTGTACAGGAAGTCGCGGACATCTCGCGTGGTCTCAAGCTCCTTGCAAAAGAGCTGAACGTCCCCGTTATCACGTGCGCCCAACTCTCCCGTGGTCCCGAAAACCGTCCGGACAAGCGCCCGATGCTGTCCGACCTCCGTGACTCCGGTGCAATCGAGCAGGACGCCGACATCGTCATGTTCCTTTACCGTGACGAATACTACAAAGAAGAAACCGTCGAACAGAGCGTCGCCGAAGTCATCGTCGCGAAAAACCGTCACGGTTCCCTCGAAAAAGTCAAGCTCGGCTGGATCGGACGGTACACAAAATTCACGACGCTGGCAAGGGATGCCATGGTGGAATAACCACTTATGCTGTCATTATGAAAAACGATCGATTTCTCCCGAACATCCACAGTCCCGCCGACCTGAAAAAGCTCTCCGACCGCGATATTCCCGCCCTCGCCGCAGAGATCCGGCAGGAAATCATCGGGACTCTGTCGGAAAACGGCGGACATCTCGCCTCCAACCTCGGCATGGTCGAAGCCACGCTGGCCCTGCACCGGACGTTTTCCTGTACTGCGGAGGAACGCACCGATACCATCGTTTTTGACGTCGGGCACCAGTGCTACACCCACAAGCTGCTCACCGGACGCTATGACCGCTTCCGCACCATCCGTCAGAACGGCGGCATCTCCGGCTTCACCAACCGGCAGGAAAGCCCGTACGACGCCATGACCTGCGGTCACAGCGGATCGTCCGTCTCCGCCGCGATGGGCATCGCCGAAGCGAACCGTCTGAAATACGGTGTGGGACGGGACGCCCCGTGGACGGTCGCCGTCGTCGGGGACGGTTCGTTCACCAACGGGATGATCTTTGAAGCGCTCAACTCCCTCGCCGGACGGCAGCTCAACCTCATCATCCTCCTGAACGACAACGAAATGTCCATTTCAAAAAACGTCGGCGGACTCTCGAAATACCTCTCCTACATCCGCACCAGTGAAAGCTATTTCACTTTCAAACTCGTCCTAAAACGGTTGTTTTCCGCCATTCCCCTCGTCGGAAACGGTCTTGTCCGCGGCGCACGTGCCGTCCGTGACTTTCTCAAGCGCGTCACCAATTCCGAGACGTTCTTCGAAAACCTCGGTCTGGAGTACATCGGCCCCGTGGACGGCAACGACTACCGCCGCATGGTTCACGTCCTTGAGGAAGCGAAATCCAAGCCCGACCCCGTCATCGTCCACATGAAGACGAAAAAAGGCATGGGCTGCGCGCCTGCCGAAGAGCATCCCGAACGCTTCCATAGTGCGGCTCCGTTCGACATCGACACCGGCGCGCCGAAGAAATCCTCCTCCGGTATAACCTTCACATCCGTCCTGTCCGAACAGGTCTGTGCCCTCGCCGAGCAGGACGACCGCATCTGCGCCATCACCGCCGCCATGACGGAGGGCTGCGGACTTGCGGAATTCTCCCGCCGTTTCCCCGACCGCTTCTTTGACGTCGGGATCGCCGAAGAACACGCCGCCGCACTCGCGGGAGGACTCGCCATGTCCGGCATGACACCCGTCCTCGTCCTCTACTCCACCTTCGCGCAGCGCGTTTTCGACCAGCTCTGGCACGATATCCGGTTGCAGAACGCCCACGTCGTCCTCGCACTCAGCCACTGCGGCCTCGTTCCCGGCGACGGCGTGACCCATCAGGGGCTGTACGACGTCTCTCTGTTCCGCTCCGTTCCGGACGTCACCGTCTGGTCTCCCGCCACGGCTGACGATCTCCGCCGTGATCTCGACCGCGCGGTGCACGGCGAAGGACTGTGCATTGTCCGCTACCCGAAGGACACCGTACAGGACTGGCAGAACATCCCTTTCACAGAGACAAGCGACATCCTCCGCCGCGCATCGTTCGGAACCGGCAGAAAACTTCTCGTCTGCACCTGCGGACGCATCGCACATGACGTCGCCGCCGTCCTCACAGACAAAAAGATCCCCGCCGAACTGGTCATCCTCGACCGGATTCTGCCCCTTCCCTCGGATGAGCTGTGCCAAATTGCGGCATCCGAACCGTTCACAGCCGCCGTCGTGATTGAGGAAGGCGTGACATCCGGCGGCATCGGCGAAGCCATCGCGGCAAAACTTCCCCTGAAAACGCACATTTTCGCTGTCGACGACCCGCTGATCCCGCACGGTTCGCTCGACCACATCAAAAAAATCGCCGGACTCGACCGTGCATCCCTGGCGGAACGATTCCGCACAATTCTGTAAAATTCCGCAAAATCCCCGCCCTTCTATTGACGGCATACATCCATTTATAGTATAATATAGGGTGCGAAATAGAAGCTGACCCTATCAATACAAACAAACTCTATTCTTTTATTCGTCCAAAAAGGTTTTGAAAGGAGCGCAGGAGAAACTTCCTTCGGAATTTTCTCCGGAAACTTTTCCTTAAAAAGTTTTTCCTGCATATAACCCAGAAAATGAAAAAGTTACTCCTCGGAAACGAAAGTGTTGCGCGCGGTCTGTACGAAGCCGGCGTGCGTTTCGTTTCAAGTTATCCCGGAACGCCCAGCACCGAAATCACCGAATACGCGGCGGAATACGACGAAATCTACGCGGAATGGGCACCGAATGAAAAAGTTGCGGCGGAAGCGGCACTCGGCGCATCCGTCGGCGGCGGACGTGCGTTCTGCGGCATGAAGCATGTCGGTCTGAACGTCGCCGCAGACCCGCTGTTCGTCATGGCACAGACCGGCGTTGTCGGTGGTCTTGTAATCGGCGTTGCCGACGACCCGGGCATGCACTCGTCCCAGAACGAACAGGACAGCCGTCACTACGCGATTGCAGCAAAGCTGCCGATGGTGGAACCCGCGTCCTCCGCGGAATGCAAGGACTACACCAAGATCGCCTATGACCTCTCCGAACAGTTCGACACTCCCGTCATTCTCCGCCTGACGACCCGCGTGAGCCACAGCCGTTCCCCGGTGGAACTCTGTGACCGTACCGAATACGAAGTCAAGCCCTACGAAAAGAACCCCGCGAAGCACGTCATGATGCCCGCGAACGCGAAGAAGCGTCACGTTGTGGTGGAAGAACACCTCGCAGCTCTCGCGGAATACGCGGAAAACTGCCCGCTGAACACCATTGAAGCGAACGAAGGCACCACCGTCGGCATCATCACCGCCGGCAACTGCTGGAACTACGCGAAGGAAGCCTTCGGCAAGAACGCGTCCTACCTCAAGCTCGGTCTGCTGAATCCCCTGCCGAAGCAGCTCATCCTCGACTTCGCGGCAAACTACGAAACCGTCATCGTCATCGAAGAACTCGATCCGGTGATCGAAAATCACTGCCGTGCGCTCGGTCTGAACGTCATCGGCAAGGATGTTCTCCCGATCTGCGGCGAATACTCCGAAGAACTGCTGAAGGAAAAGCTTCTCGGCATCGAACCGGACTACTGCGAAATCGGCTCCCCGATTCCGATGCGTCCTCCGGTACTCTGCCCGGGCTGCCCGCACCGCGGCGTATTCTACACGCTTTCCAAGCTGAAGCTGCGCGTTTCCGGTGACATCGGCTGCTATACCCTCGGCGCAGTCGCACCGCTGAACGCAATCGACACCGTTTACTGCATGGGCGCGTCCATCTCGTCCCTCCACGGCACCGTCAAGGTACGCGGCGAAGAAGACAAGTACGTTTCCGTCATCGGCGACTCCACCTTCATGCACAGCGGTCTGACCGGCCTCGTGAACGTCGTATACAACGGCGGCAACACGACCACCCTCATTCTCGACAACAGCATCACCGGCATGACCGGCCATCAGGAAAACCCGCTGACCGGCAAAACCCTCAAGGGTGAACCGACCCCGAACCTCTGCCTCGAAGACATCTGCGCGTCCCTCGGCGTATCCCGCGACCACATCCGCGCGGTTGACCCGAACGACCTCCCCTCCCTCGAAGCGATCCTCAAGGAAGAAACCGCCGCAAAGTGCGCATCCGTGATCATCTGTCGTCGTCCGTGCGCCCTTCTGAAATCCGTAAAGCGTCAGCCCGCCCTCGTCGTTGACGAATCCAAGTGCGTCGGCTGTAAGGCGTGCATGAAGATCGGCTGCCCGTGCATCTCCGTAACGGGCAAGAAGGCCAAGATCGACGCCTCCATGTGTGTCGGCTGCGACCTCTGCAAGCAGATGTGCAAGTTTGGTGCGCTTTAATGGGAATTTAATTGTGGAAACCTTTTTGCATAAAGGTTTCCACAAACCCCATCCAAAAAACTTTATACTATTGAGGATAACATAGTTTGTGCAAAGCGTTAGTAAATAAAATTTTATTAACTGCGCCGCCGGTTTGGTATTCCAGATCTGCACCCAGACTTTGTTCCCCCTTCCCGTTCAAAAGTTTTTGAAGAGGGGTTCGGGGAGAAACTTTTTTCAAAAAGTCCCTCCCCGAGAAAAAACATTGAAAGGAATAACTACTATGAATATAATGATTGTTGGCGTTGGCGGACAGGGATCTCTGCTGGCTTCCAAAATTCTCGGCAAGGCTGCGATGGACAGCGGCTGCGACGTAAAGGTATCGGAAGTTCACGGGATGTCGCAGAGAGGCGGCTCCGTTGTGACCTACGTACGTTTCGGTGAAGAAGTATACTCTCCCGTGATTGGCAAGGGTGACGCGGACGTGATCCTGAGCTTCGAGCTTCTGGAAGCGGCACGCTGGCTCCCGAACCTCAAGAACGGCGGTACGATCGTGACCTCCACGCAGCAGATCAATCCGATGCCCGTCATCACGGGCGCCGCAGAATATCCGGACGAAATCGTCGAAGACATCAAGGCGCTCGGTGTGGATATCCGCGCGGTTGACGCTCCCGCGATCGCCCGCGAAGTCGGCAACGAACGCGCGTCCAACGTCGCCCTCATCGGTCTCGCGGCAAACGTCCTCGGCTTCGACCACGAAGTCCTCCGCAACGCTGTCGCCGCCTGCGTCCCCGCAAAGGCCCTCGACATCAACATGGCCGCTTTCGACAAGGGGTACGAGCTTAGTAAGTAATTGGGGAAATTGGGGAGAAACTTTTTAAAAAAAGTTTCTCCCCAAACCCCTTTTCAAAAACTTTTAAACGAGATGGATTGACAAAGTTGGATGCAGATTTGAGAATACCGAACCGGCTGTGCAGCTTACATCTCTCCATATAGTTTAAAATTTTTTGAAAGGGGTTCGGGGAAAACTTTTTTATAAAAAAGTTTTCCCCGAGAAACCACATTCCTATGGTAGAATTACTTGATTTACAGAAAAAATTTATTCTTGCGCACCTTGGCGAGGGCGACACGGCGGTGGATTTTACGATGGG
>JBGVOJ010000211.1:0-2031 GCA_045126415.1 Eubacteriales bacterium
ACATCGAAGCGGTCGCGGCGGAAATCATCAATCTGTCCGCTCTGCGCAGTCTTCCGAAAGGCACCGAATACTTTTTCAGCGACCTGCACGGGGAATACGACTCCTTCCTCCGCCTTCTGCGCAGCGCATCCGGTATGATCAAGGCGAAAATCGACCTGATCTTCGAAAAAAGCATCTCCTCAAACGACCGGAACCTGCTCGCGACGCTGATCTACTACCCCGAACGGGAGATCAAGCTGCTGGCGCAGGAAAACGAGCTTGATGACGAATGGCGGCGGATCACGATCTACCGTCTCCTGCTCGTCTGTGAAGCCGTCTCCGCAAAATACACCCGTGAGGCGGTGCGTTCGAAGATGCCCGGCACCCATTTCGACTACATCCTCGACGAACTGCTGAACGTGACCGACGACATCAACCGCGACTACTACTTTGACGAAATCATTTCCTCCATTCTGGACACCGGCATCGCGGACGAATTCATCACCGCCGTGTGTTCCCTCATCCGTTCGCTGACCATCGACCGGCTCCACATCATCGGCGACATCTTCGACCGCGGTCCGCGTGCCGACAAGATCATGGACGAGCTGATGACCTTCGACCACATCGACGTCGAATGGGGCAATCACGACATTTCGTGGATGGGGGCGGCGTCCGGCAACACCACACTGATTGCCAACGTCATCCGCATCGCGCTCGGCTACAACAGCTACGACGTTCTCGAAGATGGCTACGGTCTGAACCTGCGTCCTCTGTCCGTCTTTGCTTCGGAAGTCTATGCAGATGACCCTTGTACGCGCTTCTATCCGCACACGCTCGACGATGTGGTCTACGACAGCGTTGATCTGTCGCTGACCGCGAAGATGCACAAGGCGATTGCTGTGATCCAGTTCAAGCTGGAGGGTCAGCTCCTGCAGCGGCATCCGGAATACAATATGGACAACCGCAGACTGTTCGAAAAGACCGACTTCCGGCGCGGCGTGATTGAAATCGACGGGCGCGAATACAAACTCTGCGACAAGAATTTTCCGACCGTTGACCCGGACGATCCGCTGAAACTGACCGCGCAGGAAGCGGAACTGGTGCGGATTCTCGCCTCCTCGTTCCACCACAGTGCCAAGCTGAACACGCACATCAAATTTCTGTACGCGCGCGGATCGATGTACCGCTCGGAAAACGGCAACCTGCTCTACCACGGTTCAATCCCGATGAACGCGGACGGTTCCCTGCGGGAAGTCCGGCTTCCGTTCGCAGACGGCGGCGGAGTCTACCACGGCAAGGAGCTGCTCGATCGGATCGGCAAGGCGGTCAACCGTGCATATTTCGGCGTCTTCGGTTCGCCGGAACAGACGGAAGCCTGCGATTTCATGTGGTACCTCTGGTGCGGACCGGACTCTCCTCTGTACGGCAAGGACAAATGGCGTTCTTCGAACGGACGCTGCTGCCGGACGAAAAAGCGCTGAAAGCTGAGCATTACACGCCGTATTACGATGTCAACAACAGCGAGGAGGTCTGCGGACGGATTCTCGCGGAATTCGGTCTGGATCCGAACAAGGGGCATATCATCAACGGTCATGTGCCGGTACTGCGTGCGGACGGCGAAAGTCCGATCAAGGCCGGCGGACGTCTGTTCGTGATCGACGGCGGTATTTCGAAGGCGTACCAGATCAAGACAGGTATCGCGGGTTACACGCTGATCTACGACTCACACAGCCTCCGTCTGGCGGAACACCGTCCGTACAACGGCATGGACGCGAATATCACCCCGAAAGTGAGCGTGGTCGAAAAAATGGACCGCCGCGTGAACATCGCGGATACGGACTACGGTGCGGAGCTGGCTCTGCGGATTTCCGAACTGCGCAGCCTGCTTGCGGCATACAGAGACGGTACGATTCTCGAAAAATAAAAATGTCAGGAGGTTCTCCATGCTTGACAACACATTTTATAAAGTAACTCATGACAAAAAACTGACCGTCGGCTATTTCGGCGGCTCCATCACGGAAGGCGCGGGTGCGTCGGACGCGTCGAAGACTT
>JBGVOJ010000212.1:0-3052 GCA_045126415.1 Eubacteriales bacterium
CGGGATATCTGTGTTGAGGGAAACATTGTTACATTCACTTGCCGGTACGGCAAGTCGGCTCATGAAAAACAATATACATTAAGGCTGATAGAAGGTGAACTGTACTGGTAACTCCTGAACATTCATGAAAAACGCGGTACCGCCAAACGAATGAATACAGCGGTTTTGTCTTCCACCAAAGTATACCTTTTCTTCCATATCAGGATCATTGTCAATAAAGCCCAAAAAGCAGAGCCAGCTTCCCTATCGTATTGATTGGGAAGCTGGCTCTGCACATTATTGTGATATTAACATTCCTTCTTATTCCGATTCCAGTTTGCAGGTTCTTTTTCAGCTGATTTTCTGAAAATCTCTTCTTTACGCTGTATGTATGCCAGTTCTTTTTTACATGATTTTTGCAGTGAACTTTTCGTATGGATCATGTGTTCCTCTCAAATCCAAGATACCGTGTCCTCTGAAACGACAGCATACCGGTATCTCCTTCCGCGAGCATACCGTATTCCCTGCCGGTCATTTTCAGCTCCATCCGGTCGCCGCTTTCCACCTGAAAGGTCACATAATAGGTTGTCGTATGGGTCGTATGATGATGGCCGTTGTGGTTATGATAATGACGGCTGGTATGCGCACGCTTGCTGACAATTTCAGCGGGCGTCGTCAGCCGCGGTGAGTTGTTGTTGGACGTCCATTCCGCAATTCCTCTGACAGCTGTTGCAATAAACATACCGATTACCAGAAAAAATACCAGACCGAACATGATCTCAAACATCGTGATGCCTCCTGTCTGCATGATCAATGTGTGTTGTTATTCCGCTCTTTTTCTCAAATATTATAGCATACATATAGTGATGGT
The DNA here is from genome assembly GCA_045126415.1 of Eubacteriales bacterium. GTDB lineage: Bacteria > Bacillota > Clostridia > Oscillospirales > CAG-272 > UMGS1696. The sequence goes on from JBGVOJ010000212.1 coordinate 851, forward strand.
ATTTTCACGCCCGCCCGATGATTGTCTGCGAAGCTGAACCGTGATACATGCGAGCAACTCCTTGGTGTCGAACGGCTTGGTAACATAGTCCGCCGCACCCGCCGAGAAGCAGATCAACCTTGTTCTCTGCGTCTGCTTTTGCGCTGACCACGATCACGGGAATATTTTTGATCGGATATCATCTTCAATAATAGCAATGGTTTTCATATTATGCTTTTCTGATCGCTTTCAGAATCGCGCCCAACTTTGGAGTCGTGCCGTACAGCAGTACACCCACACGGTAAATCTTTGCAGACAGAACGCCGACGCCGATCACCGAGCCTGCGAGAATCACAATGGAGATCACAATCTCATACCACGCGACCGTACTCATGGCGATGCGGGTGAACATTGCCATCGGAGAGGTGAACGGAATATACGAACATACCTTGATGACCATATTATCTACGTCGCCCGAACTCATAGAGAATATAACGACCATAAACGCAATAATGAACATAAACAGAAGCGGCATGGTGGAGGTATTGATGTCCTCAACTTTGGTTGCGGTGGAGCCGATCGCCCCGAACAGGAACGCATAAATGAGGAACCCGAGCACAAAGAAGATCAGCATATACACAAGCAGTTCCGGCGGAATATTAAAGATGGAGTCCATGACTCCTGTACCGCTGAAGTAGGGCTTGTTGATCGCATAAAATACAACCGCCGAGCCGAACACGGCAATCAGCTGGAAAAGTCCCGCAAGACAGGACGCCAGTACCTTGCCGAACATCATGGACGTGGGCTTCGCGCTGGTGATCAGCACTTCCATGGCACGGGAACTTTTTTCTGCCGCCACGTTGGTTGCCACCATCTGTCCGTACAGGAGAATCACCATGTACAGCGCGAAGATCATGATGTAGGTGTAGAAGAAATTTTCGACCTGATCCTTGCCGAGCGTTTCGGTCTCTCCGGTGATCTGAATGTTCATCACCGCGCCTGCCTGTTCAGCGGACATGCCGTTTTCCATCATGGTGTTCATCTGATAGATCTGTCCGAGGACTTCAACGGCGATGGCGGTATTGGCATCGTACATGGAGAGGTTGTTGACATAATAAGTGAACGATGCGGGTGTTGTCATAACGAAAGCGCACTCTGCCTCACCGGACACGATCTGTTCCTTGACTGACTCGATCTCTGCTTCTGTGGTCTGCACATCGTACCCGCCAAAGGAAGCTGCGAAAATCTCCTGTACCATATCAGCATCTGCAGGATCATTTGCTTTTACAAGCATGACCGGCAGCCCGGCCGGAGTGTCGGATGTTTCGTCGTTCTCAAACAATCCCATCACACGCGGGAAACACATAACTGCGGCGATGAGTACCACAAGCACAATGGTACTGCCGACGAACACCTTGTTTTTCAGATAATATTTCAGCTCAAATGAGAGTATTTTTCCAAACTGCTTCATGGTTCATTTCTCCTTTGCCCCGTCTCCTGCGTATTCCACGAAAATATCGTTCAGGGATGGCTCGAATACCTTGACCTCATCAATGTCATAATTTTCCACCAGTTTTGTCATGACTGATTTCTTTTCATTGGGAGAGGCAAGACAGACCATCAGACTGCCGTTTTCCGTCACCGTGCAGGATGCCCCGAAGTCGGCTGTGATTCTGTCGGGATATTCGGTACGAACAATGAGACGGTCACGGGGGTAGTCGCGCTTGATGTCATGCAGATCACCGTGGAGCGCGACACGTCCGGCATTCAGAATGGCGATGCTGTCACAGAATTCCTCGATGTAGCTCATCTGGTGGCTGGAGAAAAGTACGATCTTGCCCTTCGCAATCTGCTCTTTCACCACATCCTTGAGCAGCATGGCGTTGACCGGATCCAGTCCCGAAAAAGGCTCATCAAGAATGACAATTTCGGGATCGTGGGCAAGGGCTGTCACAAGCTGGATCTTTTGCTGATTGCCCTTCGAGAGCATGTCCAGCCGCTTGTTCCGGTATTCGGTCATGCCAAGCCGGTCGAGCCAGTAATCTACCGATTTTACAGCATCTTTTCGGTTCATGCCTTTCAGCTCGGCGAAGTATGTAAGCTGGTCGATGATGAGTTTCTTCGGGTACAGACCACGTTCCTCGGGAAGATACCCGATGCCAATCTTGCTGTAGTCAATGGGTTTGCCGTCCACCAGCACTTCTCCGCTGTTGGCAGGAAACA
>JBGVOJ010000213.1:0-3578 GCA_045126415.1 Eubacteriales bacterium
TACACTTTGCATAGCGCGGGTCGTTCCGGATCGGATCGAACCATTCCCAGCCGTTTTGGATCATCAGAGGGTTGTACATCCAGTGCGACCACATCAGATCGCGTTCGTCGGTGTTGTACACGATCACGCGGGCGCTGTGCGTGATGTCCTTGTAATCCGGACCCGCCGCCGGTCCGCGCAGATAACAGTGATTCAGAACCCCTTCGATCCGGTCAAACGCGGGACAGCGGAAGGTCAGCACCGTCTGATCGGGCAGGGACCAGAATTTTTCGTAAAGTTCCGTCAGGTCTTCCAGAGCTGACAGTGCTTCTTCCGGCTTTCCGCTTGACGCAAGATGACAGGAATACCGCAGTCCCGTGTCAAACCGGGTTCTGAACCACAGGTCGGGAACGCCGTCCCCGGACACCGGATTCTGTCCGGCGGTTCCTGTCAGCAGGTCGATCATCGCAAGTTTGGTTTTCGATGCCCACAGACTGTCCCGGATGTCCATTTCCTGCGGATAGTTCCGCACCATCCGCGGGAAGACGAGCTGACATAGCGCTTTCCGCAGGTTTTCCTGTTTCGCGAGTTCGTGTCTGTCCCATTCCTTCCGGTGCATGTACCGCTCTTCCAGACGCAGTTCCCGTGCGAGAGCCAGAGGTGCTGTGTGTTTTTCGAGAAACGGCGGCAGTTTGTCTTCGTCTTCCTTATTGATGAGCCAGCGGATGGCAGCCTCCGCATAAACCCGGATGTTTTCGTCGTCCGGCGCGCGTTCGATCAGTTCCTCCGTGAACTTCCGCTGTTCCTCGAGATCGTCCGTCTCCCCGCAGAGGTTCCATACGATCGTCATATCGTTCGGGAATTCATGATGGATTTCGTGCAGCAGCTTCAGACGTTCCTCGTGGTCGATGGTCCGGTTCAGGCGGTCGTAATATTCCTGATTTGCCTCTTCACGCTCCGCCTTTGTGACACCCATCAGCTTCTCGAGCGAAACGTCAAACAAGTCCGCAAGTGCAGGCAGCATTTCAATGTCGGGGTAGGTCGAACCTGTCTCCCACCGGCTGACCGCCTGATACGATACCCCCATTTTCTCGGAAAGCTGTTCCTGTGTCAGCCCTTTTTCGAGCCGCAGCTTCCGCAGATTTTCCGCAAGTTTCAGTTTCATGGGATTCCTCCGTATAAATTTTATCGATGCACCGTGTATCTGTATTATAACGGAAATCCACCATAATGTAAACCACTCATTTTGTGAGAACTCCTTCCACTTTGGTTGAGCCGGAAAATCCTCTTGTAATTTGCCGGAAAACGTGCTATAGTGTACTCAACCAATTCTTTTTGGAGGTACTCCAATGCTCCTCACCCCCAACTCCCCCCTGATCCGTTACACCGGCCGCTGGAACGTCAGCGAAGCCGAAGCCGTCTCTACTGCCAACGGCAGCTACGTCGAGTTCGCCTTTTCCGGTGAATGTGCCGTCATCGAGTTCGGCATCGGTGCTTGTACAATCCCGTTCCCGCGTGTCTATATTTCCGTGGACAATGGTGTAAATATCGAAGTCCCGCTCGACAAATTCATCCGGATTTCCGCCGAAGACGGCGAACATTCCGTCCTGATCATCCTCAAAGGTTCCGTCGAGCTCCAGAACCGCTGGCTTTCGCCGCTTGAAGCCGCCGTTTCCATCCGCAGTCTCGAAGCCGACGCATTCCGGCCGCTTCCCGAAGATAACCGCAAAACCATCGAATTCCTCGGCGACTCCATCACCGAAGGCATCTCCATCGACGTGGAACGCCGTTATACCCACTACGGCTCCAGCCGCGACATGGTTTTCTGGGACGATTCCACTGCCGGCTACGCATGGCTGACCGCCAAAGCTCTCAACCTTCGTCCGATCATCATGGGCTACGGCTGTCTCGGCACCACACAAAGCGGCGCGGGGAATCTTCCGGATGCCTGCGAAGCCTACCCGTACTACAGTGACGGCTGCCCGATGGAAAGTTTCAACGCCGACTACATCGTCATCAATCACGGCACCAACGACCGTCGTGCCGACCGTAAAACTTTCTTCCGGCAGTACCGCCGTCTGCTCGAAATCGTCCGCGAACGCAATCCGGAGTCGAAAATCATCGCGCTGACCCCGTTCTGCGGTGCACTGGCGGACGAAATCCGCGAGATTGTCGACATGTTCAACCGCGACTGCGGTGACGAAGTTTTCTGCATCAACACGACCGGATGGATTTCACCCGAACCGCTGCATCCAACCCGCGACGGACATAAAACCGTCAGCCGGAACCTTGCAGCGATCTTCCGCGAGCAGATTCTCTGACGAAAACAGGAAAAACGCCCGAAGGCGTTTTTCTTTTTATCTTATTTGAATGATACACACCGCAGCCGGTAGAGCAGAGCGAGCATATCCTGCATCCGCACAAATTCCAGTTCCGTTCCGCCGCGCAGGCTGTTCTGACAGATAACGTCCATTCCATCCCGCGAGATTTTCCGGTACAGTCCGGCAGCAGCATCGCGCAGAACGTGCGTTTTCGGCTGTTCCATTACGGTGAGGTAATATAGGAATGACACGATAAAATCGAGTTGACCGCGCGTCACGTGAGGGATTATCTCCGGTACATTCAGCATTTCCGTACCGACCTTTACCGTAGAGTTGTCCTGTACTGACAGATTCCGGTTAATGCATACATCCCGCAGACGGTCGGCGTAATAATTCCGCAGCCTCGGATGATAGACATATTCTTCCTTCACATCGTCCTCTGCCCGGACATAATCCGTGTATTCCGATGCCAAAAACTGATCCACGAGAATCACCCGGTCGGCAATGGGGAACGCATCTCCCGACGCACCGACAACCAGAATTGACGAAATCCCGAATGTACGGTACAGCATCCGCGCATTGTCAACAAACGGACGTGTCGTTGCATTCGGAATGACGGTGCGCATTTTCGCATCCTTGTACATGAAATTGTTTGCGCTTCTATCCTCGTCGAACAGCATCAGACGGCATCCTGCTTCCACAGCCTCCGCCACTGCAGCTGCCTGCGAGGTCGAACCGCTGGCATTGTCGGTCGAAAAGGACTTCGGGTCGATGGAAACGGGCAGTTTCGTCAGGAAAAAAGAAATATCCGTATTCTTCACGCTTCGACCGTCCTCCGCATGAACGCTTATTGCTGTATTGTCGGTGATGATATACTCACGTCCATCTCCCGGGATGTGGTTGTAAATCCCCGCGGCGACCGCATCGAGCAGGGTACTTTTTCCGTGGTACGCGTCTCCTGTGACGATCGTAATACCGCACGGAATTGCCATGCCGTACACAGTATCACCCGACGGCAGATCAATTCCGACTTCCATCGACGGCGGCGACTGAAACGGAACCGCATTTTTCGCTTCTTTGAAGTCCGTTTTGCCGCGGCGGGGAAGAATCGAACCGTTTCCGACAAACGAAACATATCCGTTTTTCGTGAGCCATGCACGGATGGCGTTCTGGTCACGGTAAAGCAGAATGGCGGCAAGGAACGAGTCCATGTCGAACTGACTGACAAACGTGTCCGCAAGCTGCGGCAGATTTTTGATGAGCAGCAGCCGCACCGCT
>JBGVOJ010000214.1:0-1592 GCA_045126415.1 Eubacteriales bacterium
ATGCGGATGACCTGCCGCACGAAAACCGTCCGATGACGGAAACGGAACCTTTCCGTGAACCGGAGACGGATGTTCCGGAACATGATTTCCGTCCGCCGGAAACGGATGAGCCGGGGGAAGTTGTTTATCCGGAATACGAACACCAGGTTTCTGCTGAAGCACTGGAGTGGATCGGCTGGTATGAGGACACCTACGGTGAGGGTGCCGCGGACAATATTCTGCTGAACCGTACCGAGATCGGCAATCTCAACCGCAAAATGCGGGACGATACGCCGAATATGTGGGATATGGCTGCGCTGCCGTCCGTGATGAGCGGGCAGGAGGTGCTGGCTCTGATTCACCGCTATGAACTTCCCGCCGACGAACGGTATGAAGGCGGTCACACGCTGATTACCTCCGATATGCGGGACGAAGTCCGGCATAACCGCGCGCTGGATAAAGTTCCGGAGACCGTGGAAGTCCGGCGCGGCGTGGTCGTGGAGCGCTGTGATTTAAAGGGATTCCCGACCGGAATGACATTCCACAAATCCGGCGATCCGCATTATGACGGAATTCAGGAAACCGAGCTGATCACCACCTTCCCTGTCGCGGTTCTTCACACGAGCGGGGACGGAAATTTTGTTTTTGTTCTTTCGTATTTCTACAGCGGATGGGTTCCGGCAAAAAATATTGCGTTCTGTACGGACGAAGACTATCAGCTGTTTGCATCACCGGAAGATTATGTGACCGTTCTCTCGAAGACGGTCGACTGCAGCGGTGTCCGTCTGGATATGGGGGCGGTTCTTCCCTGCACTTCGGAGGATAAGGACAGTTATACCGTACGGATGCCGAAACGTGAGGAAAGTACGGGAACGCTGCTGCTTGAAGAAGCGATCATCTCCAAAGCAGATGCCGTACGCGGATCGCTGGATTTTACAATGGAAAATTACTACCGTCAGGCGTTCCTCTATCTCGGCACGTACTACGGCTGGGGAGGATCGTCCGGCGGTGTGGACTGTTCCGGTTTCGTCTGTGCGGTCTTCCGGACATTCGGGATTTATCTGCCGCGCAACACCGGCGAACAGAGCCGTCACGCGGGAAATATTCTGTCCCTTGTAAGTGACCCGTCCGGTGTGCTGGATACCGTAAAAAAGCCGGCAGCGGTCTACCGTCCCGGACACGTTATGCTCTACCTCGGTAAAAAGAACGGTACGCATTACATCATTCATGCGCCGCAGGGCGGCGAACAGGTCTGCGTAGCGGAACTGAGCATGGCGAATCTGACTGGGGTGTCGGTGTTTGGGTGAATAAAATGATTTCTTGGGGAGAAACTTTTTTCAAAAAGTTTCTCCCAAACCCCTTTTCAAAAACTTTTGAACGAATAAGGAAATATAGGGATGGATAAAGCGGAAATATTCATGCTGCCCATGGATGCCCTTACGCCGAGTCAGCTGTATATCAGTGAAGAAAAACTGCGCGGGGTGCGGGAATGGTTCGACGGCAGTCTGAAAAAAATGAACCCGATTCCCGTAAAAAAACTCGCCGGACGGTTGCTGATAACGGATGGACATACCCGTGCGACAGCAGTGTTTCTTGCAGGACTGGACGTGCTG
>JBGVOJ010000215.1:0-1992 GCA_045126415.1 Eubacteriales bacterium
AGAGACCAGCGCGGAGAACAGGGAGCCGATCATAATGCCGGCAAGAACGATGGAACTGAGTCCCCGTCCGCGTCCCGATCCGGAAATCCAGGTCAGCAGAACCGCAGCGGCGCCGAACACAAAGGAGGTCACCTGAATCCCCACAAGACTGAACCCGAGAAGGATCCCCAGAGCCGCCCCGAAGCTTGCACCGCTGGCAACGCCCAGAGTATCCGGCGTTGCAAGAGGATTTGCGAACAAGGACTGAAAAGCACATCCCGACACGGACAATCCGGCACCGGTGAGAAGAGCCAGCAGGATCCGCGGAAAACGTACATTCCAGAGGGTCATCTGCACGGGGAGAGGAACATCGCCTTCGCCGGTGAACAGCAGGACGATCGCGTCCATAATCTGAGCGGGTGTGATCCTGAGCCGTCCGATGCCGAACACTGCGGCGGCTGTAATAACGGGAAACAGGATCAGAAGGATGATGGCAGGAACGGAAAGTCTGCCGCTTTTATCTCTTGTCATGCCTTGGTCACCACATTGGAATAAGCGGTTTTCGCCGTAACCCCCGGAAGTCTGCCGATTCTTCCGGAAAGGGTGCTGATCGCATCCTGCGGCGCGTCAATGGCAATGCTGAGAATTCTGACCCCTTTTTCCCGGTACGGGATCCCCATACGTCCGATAATATAGTCGCCGAACTGATGCAGCAGCTCGTTCATGGGCTGGACGGACTCCGAATCTTCGATAATAATGCTGATTACCGCAACTCTTGTTTCCATAATATCCTCCGAAATTTGAAATACAAACAATAAAAATAAGCTGTGTCCCGAAAGACACAGCTTCACCTGCAAATACAGAAAGAAAGGCTCGGGATGCAGAAACACTGTATGCCAAGGTTTACTTCCATAGTATATTATTCAGAAACCGGGTCTTTCACCGCAATGCAGGATTTTAGTGTCAGATCGTTTATTTCATAATACCACAGATCCGGAGATTTGTCAAGATATTGTTCTATATCCCCTTGTCCCTTTATCTGTTTAAAAGTTTTTGAAAAAGGGGTGTAGGGAAAAAAATGATTTTCAAACTATATACATTTTATGAAAGCATCCATATCGCGTACCACTGCCGCTGCCGTGTGGGCATCCTTCCCGAGAATGTCATCTTCAGGATGATCCGCTTCGATTCCCAGAGAACGCAGACGTGCAAGATATGCCGCAGCGTCTTCCACGCGCTTGAATGATTTTTCCATCACGCACGGAAAGTGTACACAACGGAGCGGGACTTCTGTCTGAACAGCCTCTGCAATTTTTTTGCGTATGTCCGCAAACAGTTCCTCGTTCTCACGGAAAATCGCCTGATTCCGTGAAAGTTCTTTTTTGGTTACGACGGTCACGATACCTTCCACGGCGCGTTCCGCCTGTGCGCAGGCAATGTCTCCCCCCGCAAAGAAGCAGGAAGGAATGCCGTGGGAAGCAGCGATCGCAGAATCCATATCAACTTCCCCGATATAGCGCCCGTTCAATTTATAATACTGCACGGTTTTGCTGCTCATCGTGTGTGCCAGAACGCCGCCGAGGGTTCCTTCCATCGCGTGATAACCGAAAAAGCACACGCAGTCATACGCACCTGCGGCAAAACTGAGACGGGGACCTTTCGGTTCCAGCACAGTGATCCGTTCATCGAGATCCGCACGATCAATATTTCCGCCGCCGCCGTGGTTATCCCACAGGGCTACTTCTTCGGCACCGGTTTCAAAAAGAGCATCGGCCGCCGCGTTGAGTTCCAGTGCGGCCTGTCGTCTGGCGATTTCCCACTGTTCCGTTCCGCTGAGAAGTCCCTCATACGGTACACCGACAACATTGTTGACGCCTTCCAGATCGCACAGCAGTAAAATTCTTTTGTACATTCTTTGATCCTCCCGTAGTAAATCAACGTGAACTCATGTTATATTATAAACCATTTTTTTGCGTATAGCAAGAGTCTGTCATTCACGGAAATATCTTTTCT
>JBGVOJ010000216.1:0-2653 GCA_045126415.1 Eubacteriales bacterium
CTACCTTTTGAGGGACGAAAAACTTTATTGTATTTTTTTTGGAAAATAAAATAAAAAAAATTGTGGGTAAAAAGTTTTTTTAAAATTTTTTACCCCACACCCCTTTTCAAAAACTTTAAAACTGATGAACTGAAAAGGTGCGGTGCAGATCTGAGTAGAATCTGCACAAATTCATGTTATATTATTTTCGAATGGCAGGGGCAACGCAGATCAGATTTTCAGGAATCGGTTCGCCGCCGTAGAGTTTCGGTATCTCGATTTCGCCGAGTTCGGAAAGCGGAAGCTCCAGAGAACCGCAGGTGATATCAAACGCACGGACGCTTTCTCTGTTTTTCAGCGTGAGAATATACCGGTCGGACGGCACGAAGCCGGGTTTATGTACATCGCAGAGATCGAAACGGATGGTATCATCCGTCAGCTCCCATGTGACAAGCATTCCCTTGGATACCCATGTTCTCTGCTCCGCAACGGCGGCACGGAGTTCATCGGCAGGATCGCCGTTTTCCGTACCTTCGATGTAAGTCGCAAATTTCATCGCCATTTTATCCTTGAGAGTGTGCAGGTCCATCCCCGCGCAGGCTGCCAGTTTTTCTCCCTTCAGCACCAGTTCTTCCCACCAGAGGATACCGGGTTCATTGACTTCGTGCAGAGGTTCGGGATTGTTGATGATCTCAATGTAGTCCACATTGGTGAAATCGGTGATCTCCATTTCAAACCGGCATCCACGTCCAAAGGGATCGCCGTAGGAAAACGGATGCGCCACGCCGGTAATCGCGTCGGCTTTTTTGCAGGCTTCAAACAGCAGTTCCGGCTTGCGGCGGTTGATGGAATCCCACGGTACATACTGCTCCAGCACCGGGCAGACAATATGTCCGTAATACGTCGTGTATTCCATGCCGTAGAGACACTGAACGGTACGTTTCTCTTCCGAGAGGATTTTCCGGATGATCGGCTGACCGGAGGTCGTATTGTGGTCGGTAATGGCAAAGCAGTCCACACCGTCGGCTTCCATGACATCGATCAGCGTCCGGCAGGAGATCTTCGCATCCGACTGATCGGTATGATTGTGCAGTTCGTAACGTCTGAACATGATGTTCCCTCCTTATTCAGCGCTGACGGTCAGCTTATAGCGTGTGTTGTCCTTAAGCACGTTGAATACCAGAACCGTGACTTTCAGCACACCGTCGATCTTCGGCTGAGGGATGCAGCCTTCGGAAGCATACTCCCCGTCGTAAAGCATATGTCGGTCGGCGAGCTGCTTGTGGATACAGCCGATAAATTCGTCGTTCAGCGTGGCGAGCGTGTGGATTTCGGTCTTCATGTCCCCCAGAATGATTTCACGCGCTCTTACTTCGGTGATTTCTTCGCCGTAATCGCGGCGGATGGCTTCGATGGTTTCGGCGATCCGTTCGGGAGTAGCCTCGCTCGGCCCATATTTGCGCTTTCTCTTGTCGAACGCGAAATGAATATCCAGTTTTTTGCAGGGCTTTTCCAGGCAGACCATATAGGTGATCTGTCCCACAAAACCGCGGTTCAATATTCCTTCCACATGATAAAGCTCGTTCATGATCTTCCCTTTCCCTTCTGCATTTCTGCGTTTTATTTATTCCACCACTTCGGCGGAAACCTTGTTGTCCATGTAACGGAAGGTGAATTTTACGACGCTGTTGTCACGTTTTGTGACAAAACAATTTTCGCCGGCACCGCCGCTGTATGCACGAGGACTGTTTTCACCGTAAACAGCGGAAAGCGTACCGTAGGTGGAAACGGCATAACTGTATGTTCCCGCAAAGGGGATGACAACGGTCAGAGTGTAGGTATTGTCTCCGACATAGTACATTCTGGTAACTTCGCTGTTGGAATCGTTTTCCACAGCACCGACAAACGGCTGGAAACTGCCGAATACAACCACCTTTTCGGGCAGTTTGTAGCCGGTTTCGGGATCGTAAACTTCATGAGCGCCGTAGCGGATCAGGTGTTCGGGGTTGGCATAGCCTTCACGCAGACGGTCGCCGTCGTCCCAGCAGGCTTTCATCATGTCTTCCTGACCGAATCCCATCGGGCAGGCTGCCGATTTGTTGTTGATCTGATAGTTTTCGTTCACGCCCATCTCGCCGTTGTCCGCACGTACCATTTCCACGCGGGCATCGCTGAGCATCCGGCGGAACGGCATTTCGAAGAACGCGTGGGGGTTGTTCACCTGCGTCCAGCGGTAGGTGTATTCGATGAAGTGATTGCGGTTTTCTTCCGGTTCGTTGGCAAACCAGCCGATCTGGTCGTAGCCCCACCACTGCCAGAGCGCGAGTTCATGGCGGCTGTATTTATCATAATCTTCGTCGCGGAACATTTTTCCGCCCCAGTTGTCGTATTCCATGAGATACGGCATCTGTTCGCCGGACCAGCCGTTCGGATTTTCGCCTCCTTCGCTGAAGCCTTCGCGAACCAGCACCAGACGGGTGCCTTCGTAGTATTCCAGAGGAGCACGGGTGAACGGCATTGCGTGGTAGTCGAACAGCAGCTTGCCGTTCACGCTGACACCGTGGGTGTGTGCGTCGAGCAGAACCTTGTGGCGGCGTGCATACTTCGCGGCATAATCGCGGATCATCCGGAAGAGTTCGTAGGTCTTCTTCATGCCGCGGTCTTCGGCGGTATA
>JBGVOJ010000217.1:0-5174 GCA_045126415.1 Eubacteriales bacterium
ATCCTGGACATAGCATCTCTGCTGAATCTGACGGTCCGGCACAGAGGCGGTCAGAATATGGACGTGGACTGTCCGCTGTGCGGGAAGAAAGGCAAGATGAATCTGCATTTCGGCAAGAATGTCTTCCGGTGCAATTACTGCGGTGAAAGCGGCGGAATGATCTCCCTGTATGCGAAGGTGTACGGGGTAGACAATTCCACTGCTTACCGGGAGATATGCGATTCCATGAAAGTATCCACAGGTTCTGCACGACCGCTGCCGACACCGGTTCATGAAGGTTCTGTATCTCCGGAGCCGGAAATGGCACCGCTGGAGGATAGAGATCAGACCTATCGGATGCTGTTGTCCCTCCTGACACTGTCGAAGACCCACAAGGACAATCTGCTTGCCCGCGGACTGACCGAAGAGGATATCTACCGGTACGGCTACAAGAGCACTCCGGCGTTCGGCTTTGTGAAGATGATCGAAACGCTGGAGTCTCTCGGCTGCCGTCTGGACGGTGTTCCCGGGTTCTATCGGAAGGAAGGCAAATGGCTGACCAGCTTCTGTTCGGCCTGTTCGGGAATTGTAATTCCGGTGGTATCCATGGACGGCAAAGTGCAGGGCGCACAGATCCGGCTTGACCGCCCCATCGGAAACCGGAAATACATATGGTTTTCCAGTACGGACAAGGACTCCGGCGTTGGTGCGGGAAGTCCGGCACACTTCATTGGTGATCCGTCAGACAAAGCGGTATATGTGACAGAAGGACCATTGAAGGCTACAGTTGCTCATTCGCTCTCCGGCAAGACCTTTGCTGCAGTAGCGGGTGTAAACCAGTATACGGCTTTGGAGGAACTGCTGATCCGGCTGAAGACCAACGGGACAGAAACGATTGTCGAGACTTACGATATGGACAAGCTTACGAACGAACACGTGGAAAAAGGATGTCAGCGGCTCATTGAACTTTGTACACAGTACGGATTCCAGATCAGACGCCTGAAATGGGATCCTGCTTACAAAGGGATTGATGATTACCTGCTGGCTAGGAAGAAAAAAGACTGAAGGAGGACCGATGCGGCTGTATCATGGCTGCATCGGTTTTCTTGCAATTTGCAGCAGAAAGAAGGGATAAAAACAGAATGAAAACCGATCTTGAACAGGTGAAAGCCAAAGCCCGGATGCTTCTGTACACGGATGTGCATCTGACTGAATTTTCACCGCTTGTAGTACAGCATCCGTTCACCAAATCCGGGTATGTAGGTATCCGACAGGCTCATAAAGTGCAGATTCTCAATATCGCAGAAAATGAAGAGGATCTGTATACATGGCGAATATATGTCAGTGACCTGATTGACAGATGTGACTCCGCTCATGATGTGTATATGCTTTTTACAGAACCATATGCACTTACATTCCTGCATCATGCACGGATACACCTGTCAAAACATGACTTGTCAGAGATTCTTGCTTCCGCATGGACAGCTTCGGAGAATCCCAATCAGGATCCAAATGTATCGAAACGGGCATTGCTGTCCATGTTCCGGTCAGCGGATCCGGGGGTATTGATGACAGCGAATGACATGGAGATATGGAAGGCACTCCCGGCAGATGTCACTGTTTATCGTGGGGTAACTTCGGATCATGCAGGAAACATCCGCGCTCTGTCATGGACATTACAGCAGAGTACAGCGGAATGGTTTGCGCATCGGTTCGGTGAAAACGGTACTGTATATGAAGCACACATCAGTAAGGAACATACATATGCGTATTTCAATAATCGGGATGAAGCTGAAATCATTGTTGATCCGAAGCATCTGACCGGTATAACGAAATACAAAAAATTAAGTTAGGTAAGGAGTGAAATACATAATGAATGAACAGACCAAAGAACAGCTCAGGGCTGTACTGGAAGATGAAGAAAAAACAGCAGCATTTGCTCAGAAAATCCTCGAAACGATCGATACCGACGATGAATCCTATGAGGACATCGGGAATTCTGTCATTTATGCTTTGCTGAACAACGATGCTGATGGTCTGCTGATCGCTCTTTGCGGCTGGTCAGCGGAATCTCTGTTGAATCTGATAGAAACGGATCTTCCGTATCGGGAGGAACCGGTATGACAGATTTTGAAAACAGCATCGTATCGGCAATCCGTGACTGCATCGATAGGCATACATACTGTGACTGGAACGAATCCGAAGGTCTTTACTGCTGTGAGATTTATGCCGATTATCGGGATGAAGCAGATAACAAATCCATATGTGAATGGTGTAAATCCAAGACGCCATTTGATCGTTTTTATGAAGACTTGCAGGAGTGGTATTTCGATTATTCCGCAAGCTGTGAGGAAGACATATTGTCCGCACTCCGGCACCACTGGGATAGTCCGATCACTTATGAGGACAACGTAGAATTCATCGAAGACTGGATACGGAATCATCTGTACTTCAACTATCCGGATGAGCATTTCCTGAAGCAGCGTATCTGTGTGGACATCCTTGTGGATACCGGTGACGGGAATTACGATTATGTTCTGAACGATATATACCCACACTATGACGGCAGGTATGGTGAACCGGTTCATGAAAAGGCATCGGTTTTGTGGCTGATCCGTCAGCAGGGGTATGGAAAACGGATGCTGAACAGGGCACTGCGACATAAGGAATATTCCGGCGGTGTACTGATGGAAAGCATCCGGACAGAACTGCATAACTGTGCTTCTCACATGAATGCCCTGAAATTCTTTGTGGAAATGACGGTACAGCAGCTTCTGGAACTGCAGGAAACAATGGAATCAGAACCGGAACGGAGTCTTGTATTGGACAAATCTGCCGCCTGCGGGCTGTATGATGTCTGGTCGGGAGCCGGTTCGCTTCTGGAGATTCAGCTGGAGAAAGATGTGGTACTGCCGCTGAAATACATTAGTACAGCATTACCGGACGGCGGAAGAGGTTACAGTGTGGCGAATGTGTATGCCATGTGCAGCTCCTTCTGGACACCGACGATGAAACAGATTTTATGAAAGGAATTATGGTATGGGATATCAGATTTATATGAGAGAAGTGGATCTTCGGATCAGAAAAGAGAATTTTGAGGCGGCTCTTACAGCTTTGAAAGAAGCATTTGTATATGATCGGACCTGGACGGAGCATCTGAAATCTTTAGAAGATGCCATGTCAGACTTCGGATACAATCCGGAATATGATGAAAACGGCAGTATTGACGGTTTCGAGTATGAAGGAAAGCGCTTACGGGGTGATTATGAATTCTGGACGGAATTGGCTCCCTATGTGGAAGAAGGCTGTTATCTGGAAGTCGAAGGGGATGACCTTGAAATCTGGCGGTGGAAGTTCAGAAACGGGAAAGTCGTTGTGCAGTACCCGACATTCCTGTGGGATGACGATGAGGAAGAATCATGCGAAACGGCTACCTGAACAGTGCGGACTGCATCAATGCTATTGACAGGATTGATGTTTCTAAACTCACCTTTGAGGATGTACGGGTACATTACGGAACCGGACGCAGCTATACTGTGCAGGGAAATTACGAAAAGAAGTATTTCTACCGTAACGGTAAAAAAACAAACATCGGAGATATCGAGGAATCTGTCTGGCGGGATATTGTCCGGCAGATGATCTCAATCCACGGTGAAGATGAGCTTTTTCAGAATTTATCTGCATGGTATTCGGAAACCGGAGGAGTGTTGAGAACAAAATTCGAGCAGGAACTGTATGTTTTGGAACTCCATGCTGCACGGATTTTCGATGATCCCGGTTGGTGTGACTATATCCGGTTCAATCAGCGATACCGTCCGGGTATGATCGACGAAGGCAGATTGGTTACGGTCTGGATGGATTGCTGTCAGAAGGAAGGCTTGACGACAAAGGAACTATATGAAAAAAGATATGGCGAACTGCTTCCTTGCCCGCATTGCGGCAGGTACAGTACATTCCATATCAGTAAATGACAATTGTCTATAACAAAATGAGGAAGGAAAAAACAATGATTATCAACAGAACTGGAACTGAATACGTGTACAACCATTGCAGCTACAAAATCGGTGAAACGATCATTGCCACGGAGGAAAGCGAATACGCCGGATTGGTTGGTGTAATTTATGAAATCCGTGACGGCAATGACAAGGAAACTGAAAATGATACTCCGGATTTCTACTGTGCCTTTGAGCCGCCGGTTCTGCCGCAGGAAGTGGAGAAACTGGAACAGATCTTTTCCGAACTGTACGGAACTCCGAAGAAATTGGAGGACATCTCCCTTGATATGGTCATCATGGCACCGGAGATGATCCGTCCGTATCATGCAGTCCAGAACAGCGGATATACAACGGACATCTGGATTGTTATGGAAGACTGGGCGATCAACAATATGTGTGATACCGATACGCACCTTTTCTCCAACCGTGAGAGCGCAGAGCTTCATTTGCGTCGGCATATCAATGAGTTTTTCACATATGATAACCCTGCATCATGGCGTACAGAACCGAACTTCGAAGAAGAAGCCGGAGAACTGTATTACAAGGCATGGCTGGACGGCGATTATCGGGAAAATCACTATGAAGTTGCCATTATTAAGAAAGACGATGGATCTGACATGGGATTACATCCATAAAGTCGGTCGGATGAATAATGAAGCGTATGCGAAGGAAGATATGCTCACGCGGATCACGGAAGAAGACAGCGAGATTGAAGCCACGGACGAGGAACGGCAGAAACTGATCGAACTTGTGAACGATACGGATGTGGAGGGGCTGATCGAGGATAAACTTGGCAGTGCCGATTCGTATTGGGAACGGTATTGGTCTGCGGTGAACGATGTGGCGCGAGATTTGCTGAAGTGGATTCGCGGACAGGATGAATGATGTGATAGGAAATAAGGCGGCAATACTTTACGTTTTTACGTGAGGCTGTGCCGCCTTTTTTATCATTCGTATGAAAGAAAACAATGCTTTTTCACATTCCTCCGCAAAACCGTTGACAATCGTCTTTGAATATGTTATACTGTAATCACAGACAAATGTCTTCGGAGGTATCAAATGAAAACAATCGAACGTTTACCGGAAGCGGAACTTGAGATCATGCTGACCCTGTGGCATCACACGCCGCCCATGACGGTCAGTGAGATCACAAAACTCCTCGCAGATGCCCACGGATGGAAGACCGCGACCGTCCATGTT
>JBGVOJ010000218.1:0-2421 GCA_045126415.1 Eubacteriales bacterium
GTTCTTCGACCAGTTCAAGGACGTTATGATCCTGATTCTCCTCGCGGCGGCGGTTGTTTCGTTCGTGATCGCGTGCGTGGAACAGAATCCGAAGGAATTCTTCGAACCGCTCCTGATCGTCATGATCGTCGTGCTGAACGCCGTCATGGGTGTGCTTCAGGAAAGCAAAGCCGAAAAAGCACTCGACGCCCTGAAAAGCATGTCTGCCCCGCACGCCCGGGTCATCCGTGACGGCGAGGAAAAGGTGATCGACGCCTCCGAACTCGTTCCCGGGGACATCATCCGTCTCGAAGCCGGCGACTTCATTCCCGCGGACGCACGTCTGCTCCACAGCGTCAGCCTGAAAAGTGAAGAATCCGCATTGACCGGGGAATCCGTTCCTTCCGAAAAGGACGCGGATGCGGTGGTTGACGAAAAATCCCCGCTCGGCGACCGTTCGAACATGGTCTTTTCCGGATGTTCCGTGACCTACGGTACCGCGACAGCCGTTGTCACCGCCATCGGTATGGATACGGAAATGGGTAAGATCGCAAACCTGCTCGACAGTGAAAACGAAGGTCAGACTCCCCTTCAGCAGAAGCTCGCACAGCTCGGCAAATACCTCGGCATCATCGCGCTTGCGGCGTGCGGCATCATCTTTGTGGTCGGTATCGTCAACGGTATTCCGGTCATGGAGATCTTCATGACGGCGGTCTCCCTCGCCGTATCCGCAATTCCGGAAGGTCTTCCGGCAATTGTCACCATCGTTCTCTCCATCGGCGTACAGCGCATGGTCAGGAAAAACGCGCTCATCCGCCGTCTCCCGGCAGTGGAAACACTGGGCAGCGCGTCCGTCATCTGTTCCGACAAGACCGGTACGCTCACCCAGAACCGCATGACTCTCGTCAAGGCATATCTCGACGGCGCGGCGGAACCGGAAGCGATCACCACGGCAAATTCCGATCCTGTCAAAAAGCTCCTGACCTACGGTACGCTCTGCTGTGACGGTTCGGTCGTCTTCCACGGCACCGAAGAACAGCATATCGGTGACCCGACGGAAACCGCCATCGTTCTGGCGGCACACAAAAACGGTCTGCCGAAGGAAGAACTGAACAAGAACTATCCCCGTCTCGGCGAAATTCCGTTTGACTCCGACCGCAAGCTGATGTCCACGATCAACCGCATGGACGGCAGAAACGTGGTCATCGTCAAGGGGGCGTTCGACATGATGGCGGAACGCTGCATCGCGGGAAACCTCGAAAAAGCAAAGCAGATGACCGAACAGATGAGCGGGGACGCTCTCCGTGTTCTGGCGGTTGGCTATAAAGTGATCGACAAAATCCCCGAAACCCTGACCTCCGAAGAGATCGAAAGCGGTCTGACGTTCCTCGGTCTGGTCGGCATGATCGACCCGCCGCGTCCGGAAGCGAAGGAAGCGGTCGCGGTCTGCCGCAGAGCAGGCATCAAGCCGGTCATGATCACCGGCGACCACGTCGTCACCGCATCCGCCATCGCGAAGGAACTCGGTATCCTCGAAGACGGCGACCGTGCGATCACGGGTGCGCAGCTTGACGCCATGACGGACAGCGAACTCGACGCATCGGTCGAAGATATTTCAGTTTATGCGCGTGTATCGCCGGAAAACAAGATCCGCATTGTCAAGGCATGGCAGCGCAAGAATCAGGTCGTTTCCATGACCGGTGACGGTGTCAACGATGCACCGGCACTCAAGGCGGCGGACATCGGCTGTGCCATGGGCATCACCGGTACGGACGTAGCGAAGGGCGCGGCGGATATGACGCTGACGGACGACAACTTTGCCACCATCGTGGACGCTGTCCGCGAAGGCCGCGGTATTTACGCGAACATCAAGAAGGTTGTCGGCTTCCTGCTCGGCACGAACATCGGCGAAGTCTTCACCGTCTTCACGGCGATGCTTCTGTGGCATAAATCCCCGCTGCTGTCCATGCAGCTTCTGTGGATCAACCTTGTGACCGACTCCCTTCCGGCCATCGCGCTCGGTATGGAAGCGGTGGAATCGGACGTTATGGACCGCAAACCGAAACCGAAGGATGAAGGCATCTTCGCACACGGTCTCGGTATCCGTGTTGTCCTGCAGGGTGCCATGTTCGCGGCTCTGACTCTGGTTGGCTTCTACGTCGGCGAAAAGGTGACCGGAGAACTCGCCGGCGGACAGACCCTCGCATTCATGGTTCTGTCCCTCTGCCAGATCGTACAGGCGTTCAATATGCGTACCGAACATTCTCTCTTCCACATCGGTATTTTCACCAACCGCACTCTGAACCTCGCGGCTCTCGCATCGACATTGATGGTAGCTCTCGTTCTCTTCACACCTGTAGGTTCCATCTTCGGTCTCATCACTCTCCCGTGGAAGCTCTACCTTCTCTGTCTCGGACTCCTTCTCGTTCCGTTCCCGGTGAT
>JBGVOJ010000219.1:0-3510 GCA_045126415.1 Eubacteriales bacterium
GGAAGACTCTTTTTCTGCTTCGGCGTTTCAATATTGATCGCCGGATTGGTTTCGAACAGCAGCATCTTCGCCGTACAATATTTGTAGAATCCCTTGATGGCGGACAGTTTTCTCGCACGTGCGCTGACGCCGTTCTCACGCTTCGTATAGGTAAAGGAAAGGAACGAGTAGATTTCGGACGTCATCACCCCTTCGAAAAATTTCTGATCGAGGTCGGTGATATCGATTCCTTCAAAAACCTCCCCTGTCAGCGGCAGTCCACCGCGCGATGCCTTGAGATAACGGCAAAACGTCCGCAGATCGAACAGATACTCGTTCACGGTCTTCTGCGAACATCCCTGATAGACCAGTTTATAGTTGGCGAAGTCCTGAATGAGCTTCGGGAACTCCGCGAGGAATTCGTGATCCTGCAATATTTATCACCCCATGTGTGCGGCGTTCCCGCACGGTCAAGTTTTGTCACACTCTATTATACAACAAACTTTAATGTTTTAATGGATATTTTGTAAATTTTCGCTGTGAACTCTTGTAATCGTAACATAAAAACAATACAATATAGGTACAACGAAATTATAAGAATCTCAATTTATAAGAGCGGTTAAAAATTTCACGATATTTTTCCCTTGCCCTTTTCAAAAAGGTTTTTGGAAGGGGGTTGGGGAAACCTTTTTCCTTAAAAAAGTTTCCCCAAAAAAATTTCCCTATAGGAGTACCTATGAAAGAATTCTGGAGCGAAAACTCAAAAATCATATCGAAAATGCTGTTGAATCAGTTCGGCGCGACGTTCCTCGGGCTGATGGTGGTTGCCGCCGCCTCGGCCGCCAAGAGCCAGAAAGCGTGGCTGATGTTGTTTGCAAGCTGTTTTGCGGCGTTCTTCTATCTCTTCCTCATCTATGCGGTGGTCTGGGAACGCGGCGGTCATGACCGGATCAAGGTCGACGGCGGACGTGCGCTCGCAAAGCCGTGGACGGGTCTGTGGATCTCCCTCGTCGCGAACATCCCGAACTTTATCCTCGCGATCCTCGTTCTCGTCTCCAATCCCTTCGCAGCAACGTATGAGTGGGCGGGCAACATGAACGTCATCGGACGTGCCCTCTGTCTCCTCTGGGAAGGTATGTATGCCGGCATCGTTTCGTACTTCGCGCCGCACAATCCCTTCATTCATCTGCTGTACATCTTCCCCAGCATTCTCGTCGGCACCTTCGGTTACCTTCTCGGCTTCAAAAACATGCGCCTGCTTTCCGTATTTGAACTGAAGCCCCCGCAGAACCAGCCGACCAAACCCGCAAACAAGCCGAAGCAGAAATAAATTGTGTGTTCATTGGGGAAAACTTTTTTGAAAAAAAGTTTTCCCCAAACCCCTTTCAAAAAACTTCATACCAAAAAAATGACAATGTTTGTGCAGAGTTATTGTCCGATTTCGTGGAATAAACTTCCGATATGCGGAAAATACTATACCGGGGATTTCCCCGGTATTTTTGTTGTTATGAGGTATTATAATGTACGAAAACAAGCCGTATTTTGAACCGAAAGAGGGTATAACAGGAAACGAAGTCGCGGACATCGTCGCGGAATTTGCACTTTGCATGAAGCGCGGCGACTCCCCGGACAGTCCGGCGGCACAGTCCGCCGTCGAACAGTGGAGAGCCTGCTGCACGGACTGCGGCAGTGATCTGCCCGGTGTGGAAAGCATCGCGTTTGACGTGGAATCCTACGGCACCGGCACGACCGACTATATCAGTGACGCCATCGCATTCTACAAAAAGGGACGTTAACGTCCCTTTTCCTGTGTGTACAGATATTCCCCTGTGGACGCGAACAGCACCGCCGCGACCTTCTGACGATATTCCGGCGTTTCCAGCAGGGCACGTTCCTCGTTGTTGGAGAGAAAGCCGCACTCAACCAGAACGGCTGGAATTTTGATCCGCTTGAGAATGTAAATCGCGCTCGTCGCCTGTTTGGTCTCACGTTCGTTCGCCGGATCGAGGTATTTTTTTGCATAGGACTGCGTGATCCGTGCAGCCTGTGCACTTTCGTCCGTGTTCGGGGAATAGTATACCTGCAGTCCTTTTGACGACTCCTGCGGGAACTTATTCATGTGTACCCCGACATACAGCGCGGCACCGGACTCCTCCGCGATCCGCAGACGGGAACGCAGATCGTAGGATTTCTTCTTCCCGCGATAGTCCTCAAGATCGTCAAAACGGTCGTAGAGCATGATGTCCTCGGTGCGGGTCATCTCCGAACGGATGCCGAACAGGGCGTACAGGTCGGACAGGCATCCGGCAATCTGCAGATTCAGGTCCTTTTCGAGAGTACCGCCGACCTCGGCACCGCCGTCCTCCCCGCCGTGACCGGGGTCGATCACAATCTGCGGCGGCGGAGTTTCGGAGACTCCGGCAGTCGGTGCGGCACCGTCCCCGGACAGACCGCCCGTGAGCGCAGCACGACCGACAAGTACGGCGGCTCCCATGAACAGGAAGGCGTAAACGGCGTAATTCAGAACAAGACGGGGAATATACTGGAGCTTCATCGCGTGACCTCACGTGTTTTTTTACTACAATATATTCCCCATTCGGTGGTTTATTCCTTGAATGCCGTCTCGATTTCCGCTTCGTGTGCCTTGAAAAAACGGTAGTAATCCCGGATATGCTCCAGCTCCGTCCACGGCTTTACCGTGACCGGAACGTCGTCCAGATCGTAGATTTTCGCTCCCGGAAGGGAGAGAAAAAACGGGGAATGCGTGGAAATCACCAGCTGACAGCCGTAATATTTCACCGAAGTCAGGAAAAATTCCGCCAGTTCCATCTGCAGTTTCGGTGACAGACTGTTTTCCGGCTCGTCGATCAGGTACAGTGCGTCCTCGTCGATACGGTCGACATAATATTTCATTGCCGTCTCGCCGTTCGAGAACAGATTCACGTTTTTCGGCAGGCGATCTTTCACAAAACGGGACTGGGTCTGCTGCGCGGCATCACGCGTCCGCTCCCATTCGTCGTAATTTTCAAAGGGACTCACGCTTTTATAGAAGCCGTCCCTCCGGTCTCTGTGTTCTTTCATCAGCGCGTTCCGTTTCCGGTCGATCCCGTCGTTGAGGGCGCGGACATCAAGCAGATAGTCGGACACGTCGTCGCTGGTCAGAATCTGACTGCCTTCGGGAATCCCGAACGTCTCCATTTTGCACATGGATACATAATCCGCAAAAAACGGACTGCCGTTGAAGGCGGAGTGCCGTGCGACTCCCGTAAGCTCCGCGAGGATGTTGAGCAGAGTGGTTTTGCCGGAGCCGTTGCCTCCATAGAAAATCGTGAGCGGCGCAAATTCGATTTTTGAAAATCCCATGTCCGGGAAGAGTTTAAACGGATAAATGCCGGTATTATAACAGGTTCTCTTCTGATGTTCGATATAACTCAGCTCCGCGAGATCCTCCGGCAGCTTCACATTCCGCAGAAAAAGATTGTCTGCCATCGGGATTACCTCATCGCCGGACGCAGTTCTTTCCGCATATAC
>JBGVOJ010000220.1:0-12357 GCA_045126415.1 Eubacteriales bacterium
AAACGGGACTGTTCTGCAGAAGTGCGGGACAGCCCGTTAGTTTTCGAATATCTGTGACCCCAGGGAAATATAATTTTAGTGTGAGCTTGCCGGGGAAAACTTTTTGCAAAAAGTTCCTCCCCAAGAAATAAATTTTATAAAACAGGGATATATGAACCGGATCAAAAACAGAACCGAGCGTTCCGCGGCGATCAAGATGTTCGTGATCTTCGCCTGCTTCATCGGGCTGGCGGGGCTGATCATCGGACGTCTCGCGGAATATCAGCTGAAGATGTACGACTACTATCAGACGAAAGTGCTGAATCAGCTCACGATCCAGACCGATGTCACGCCGGAGCGCGGAACGATCACCGACCGCAACGGCAATATTCTGGCAACCAACAAAACCGTGTACAATGTCCTTCTGTCCCCGCAGGATATCATCTACCGTGTGGATGAAGACAAGAAGAGCGTGAAGGCGCGCGCGGAATTTCTGCAGAGCAAGGAGTTCCGTGAACTCACGGACGAAGAACAGGAAGAGGCGGCGAAGAACCTTTACGTCTATACCGATGAGGAGTACGGTATCTACTGCGACAGCGATGATGTGGTCGATACGATCACGCGTGTGCTGTCCGCCTACCTGGAGGTCGACCGCGCGGGACTGGAGAAACAGTGTGCCAAGGCGGGACGTTACTGGGAGGTTGTGAAGAAAAACATCGAAGCCGACCTCGCGGAACGGATTGAAGCTTTCATCGCGGAATGCGGTCTCAAGCAGGAAATCTATTTTGAGGCGTCCTCCAAACGGTATTATCCGAAAGGCGACCTCGCGTGCCATGTCATCGGATTCACCAACTCCGAAGGCGTGGGCATTTACGGTCTCGAGGCGTACTACAACAACATCCTCGAGGGAACATCGGGACGCTATGTCCTCGCGCAGGACGGGCGGAAAAACGATATGCCATTCGCATATGAGCGGTACATCGAAGCCTCCGACGGATACAACATTGTCACGACACTGGATATTTACATACAGTACGAGCTGGAAAATCAGCTTGAGAAGACCTTCTGGGAATCGGGGGCGGCGAACCGTGTCACCGGCATCGTCATGGATGTCAACACAGGCGCTGTCCTTGCGATGGCGACCTACCCGTCCTTTGACCTGAACGACCCGTACACGATCGACGAATACTCGATGTCCGTGCTGGCAGAGGAAGGTCTGCGGGAAGGCACGGAAGAATACAAGACGAGATACACCGAGCTGATGTACTCGATGTGGAACAACAAGGCGATCACGGAGACTTATGAACCCGGGTCGACCTTCAAAATCATCACGACCTCTATGGCTTTGGAGGAACGCGAAGTCACCCCGAACGAAATGTTCTACTGCGGCGGCAGTCTGGTCGTCGAAGGCTGGTCCAGACCGATCAGCTGTCACGACCACAGCGGGCACGGCAGCGTGACCTTCCGGCGCGGTCTGCAGCAGTCCTGCAATCCGGTGCTGATGACCATCGCACAGCGCGTCGGACGTGAGAAGTTTTATCAGTACTTCGACGCGTTCGGGTACATGAACAAGACGGGGATCGACCTGCCCGGCGAAGTCGCCGGTATTTACGCCTCCTATGCCAACTTCTCGAACGTCTCCCTCGCGGTCTACTCCTTCGGTCAGACGTTCAAGACGACCCCGATCCAACAGATCCGCGGTGTCGCGTCGGTGGCAAACGGCGGGTATCTTCTCACGCCCCATCTGCTCGGCTCCATCACGGACGACGACGGGAACGTGATCCAGGCCTACGAGACGGAACAGCTCCGGCAGGTTGTCAGCACGGAAACGTGTGAAACCGTGACGGACATCCTCGAGGAAGGCGTTGCGACGGACGGCGGTGCGAAAAACGCATACGTCAAGGGTTACCGCGTGGCGGCGAAGACGGGGACTTCCGAAAAAAGGGACGAATTCGACGAATACGGCAACACCCCCTTCCGTGTCGGTTCCACCGTGGCTTACGCTCCGGCGGACGATCCGCAGGTGGCGGCGCTGATCGTCGTTGACAAACCCCTCAAGAGCGCGGTCTACGGAAGCGTGGTCGCGGCTCCGTATATTTCGAACCTCATGGGATACGTTCTGCCGTATATCGGTGTGGAACCGCAGTACACGACGGAAGAGCTGGCGAAGCTGGACATCAACCTGTCGAACTACGTGGGCGCGACCGTGGAAAACGCGCAGGCGGATCTCGAATGGCGCGAATTCGACTACGAAATCATCGGGGACGGCGACGTCATCACGGCGCAGATTCCCGAAGCGGGCATGACGATCTCCAGTGACACGGGTCTGCTCCTGCTGTACACCGGCAGCGAGACCCCGCAGGCGACCGTACAGGTTCCCGATCTGATGGGCATGAATGCCTACAACGCAAACAACACCGCAATTTCCTTCGGTCTGAACGTAACCTTCACCGGCTCGACGAACGGTACGACCGCGACGGTCATCCGTCAGACACCCGAAGCCGGAACGTATGTGACGAGAGGTACGATCGTCGAGATCGAACTCCGCCATATGGACGGTACGGACTGATTTCCGGAGAAGCGGCGGAATCAATAAAAAATATAGGATTTCCAAAGATACAATTCACTTCAACTCGGAGGAAATTCTATGAAACTTGGCGAAATTTTACGCGGTACGGATGTCCGTACCGATACGCCGGAACTTGAAATTTCCGGCATTGCGTCCGATTCCAGACGGGTGCGCCCCGGATTCCTCTTTCTCTGTCTGCGCGGCAGCCGTCACGACGGTCACTGGCACGCACGGCAGGCGGTGGAAAACGGCGCGGTCTGTGTGATCGGTGAACGGTTTCCGGAAGGACTTCCGGCGGCGGAAGGAATTCCGGAGATGCTTCTCACCGCATCCGCGAGGGTCACGGAATCGTACGTCTGGTACAATTTCACCGGACGACCGACCGACGGCATGACGAAAATCGCGGTCACGGGCACGGCGGGGAAGACCTCCGTGGTGTTCGCACTGCGGCACATCTTCCGTTCGGCGGGGCGTCAGGTCGGCGTCATCACGACGATCTCCGCTCTTGCCGGAAACGATCCGGTTCCGCTCGGTGAACATGGCGGTTCGTCCGTGTCCGATCTGGCAGGCGCGATGACCACGCCCGATCCGGAGTATTTCTTCGGTGCGGCGGCGGAAATGAAGGCGCGCGGATGCGATACGCTGATTTACGAAGCGTCGTCGCAGGCACTGGCACTGCACAAAACGGACGCGATCCGTCCGGATGCTGCGGTTTTCACGAATCTGTCCCCCGAGCACCTCGACTGTCACGGGACGATGGAGAATTACTTCGCGGCAAAGGCACGGCTGATGGAATCGGCAAAACTCGGCATCATCAACGCAGACGACCCGTACATGCGCCGTCTGCCGGAGATGTTCCCCGGAAAAACGGTGCTTACCTGCTCGCGTGATCCCGCGCGGATTGCCGAAACCGATGTATGCGCCATCCGCTGCACCTCGCTCGGCGCGGACGGAATGGAATACGTTTACTTCTCGGACGAAGCCGTGTTCCGGATCCGCACACCCATGATCGGGCAGCACTCGGTCTTCAACACGATGCAGTCGGCGCTCTGTGCCATCCGGCTTGGTGTCGATCCGATGTCGGTCAAGGAAGCCCTCGCCGACATGAACGGCGTGGACGGACGGCTGTGCCGGGTGCATTTTCCGAAGGAATGTGCGTTTCCCGCCGATGTGTTCATCGATTACGCCCACACACCCGATGCGCTGGCGGCAGTCCTGTCCACGCTTGCGGAAATCAAACGCGGACGGCTGATCGTGCTGTTCGGCTGCGGCGGCGACCGTGACCGGAGCAAACGTCCGAAAATGGCGGAAACGGCGCAGAAATTTGCGGATTTCGTGATCGTCACGGGGGATAATCCCCGGACGGAAGATCCCGCACGGATCCTTGACGAAATCGTGCGGGGGCTCGACCGGACAAAGCCGCACGCGGTCATTCCCGACCGCAGAGAGGCCATCCGGTTCGCCGTGGACGAGGCGAAAGAAGGAGACTTGATCCTTCTTGCCGGAAAAGGTCATGAAAAATACGAAATCACCGCCGACGGAAAACATCCGTTTGACGAGGAACAGATCGTCCGCGAGGCGGTAAACCATAGAAAATCACATTAATTTCAGCAATTTGGATTTGTACACCCACTGCGGCGTGCAAACGGAGGTATAAATGAGCGTTGAACTGAAACTGAAAACACTGACTCCCGCGGAAATTGCGGAAGTCACCGGCGGTGCGCTGGAAATTTACGGAACCTGCGATGCCACAGAGGAGATCCGTTATGTCACCCATGACTCCAGAGAAACCGGCGACGGCGTCCTCTTCTGTGCCATCAAGGGACAGCGTGCGGACGGCAACGACTTCCTTCCCGATGCCATCGAAGCCGGCTCCCGCTGCTTCCTCTGCAACCGCGTTCCGGACGCGGCAAAGGACCGGGCGTTCGCAAAGCCGTTCTGCGCCGTGATCGTTCCCGATACCGTGCAGGCGATGGGAACGCTGGCGGCTTACTACCGCGGATTCTCGAACGCAAAGTTCATCGCCATCACCGGCAGCGTCGGCAAGACCACAACGAAGGAATTCGTCTATGCCGTTGCGTCCGCCGCGTTCAAGGCGCACAAGACCAAGGGCAACCTCAACAGTGAGATCGGTCTTCCGCTGACTCTGTTCGATTTGTCTCCCGACGACGAAGTGTCCGTCCTCGAAATGGGCATGAGCGCGCTCGGTGAAATCGAACATATGACGAAGATCGTCCGTCCCGACATCGCGATTGTCACGAACATCGGCACGTCCCATCTTGCCTCCCTCGGCACCCGCGAAAATATCTGCCGCGCGAAGATGGAAATCCGTCTCGGTCTGAAGGAAGACGGCGTTCTCCTTCTCAACGCGGACGAACCGCTCCTGTTCGAACAGTACGAACAGCTCGAACCCAAGCCGAAGATCATGAGCGTCTACAACCGCTGCGGCGACTTCCGCGCAGTCAATATCCGTCAGAAGAACGACAGCATTGTGTACGACCTCATTTACTCCAACAAGGCCATCACGAACGTGGAAGTTCCCGCACTCGGCAAGCATAATGTTTACAACTCCCTCGCGGCGTACTCGGTCGGCGTGCTGCTCGGCATGACGGACGAACAGATCCGCCGCGGTCTGAAATCCTTCGTCGGTGCGGATATGCGTCTGAACGTATACGACGTCGGCGGAATCACGGTCATTGATGACTGCTACAACGCAAGCCCGGAATCCATGCGCGCGGCGATTGACGTGCTGGTTTCCATGGCGGCGAAGAAGGAAACCCATGCGGCGGCTCTGCTCGGCGATATGCTGGAGCTTGGCGAATACTCCCGTCTGATGCACGATCAGCTCGGGCAGTACGCGGCGCAGATGCAGGTGCAGAAGCTGTTCTGCTACGGGCAGATGGCGGATATCATTGCGGAAGCGGCGATCAAGAAGGGCATCCGGGCGGAGAATGTGTTTGTCAGTGTGGACACACGCGATCCGCAGGGAATGGCGAACATGATTCTTGAAACGCTCACACCGGGCGACGTTCTGCTCGTCAAGGCGAGCCGCGGAATTCAGGCGGAACGCATCATCGACTGCATGAAGAAGCGCAAAAACAAGAAAAGACGCGGCTAAAATCCAAGCTGCACGTTGTCCGTCGGAAAGTTTTGATCGACCTTTTTCAAAAGGTCGCAGGTTCCAAGGACAGAGTCCTTGGTCGCCGCCCGCAGGCGGCGAAATACCCTGGACATAAACAGGGGATTGCTCCACCACCCAACTTCATGAGGATAAACGAGGTATTCATTACTCTCCGCGCAAGCGTTCCCCCAAAAAATACATAAGACTTCACCGAAAATCTAAAAAAATCAGGTACAAAACACATGAATTACAACTTGATGTACATCGCGGCACTCCTCGCCACCTTCGGGATCACCGTTCTCGTCTCCCGCAAGCTGATACCGATCCTCAAAAGCCGGAAAATGGGACAGACCATCCTCGAGATCGGTCCCCGCTGGCATAAGAGCAAGGAAGGTACCCCCACCATGGGCGGTCTTGCCTTCATCTTCGCCGTCGTCATCGCCGGCGTTGCCGCTTCCGTTTATCTCGCAATCACCGACGGTATCCGCTCCACCCTCCCGTTTATGTTCACTCTTGCACTCGGCGTTGTGAACGGCCTCATCGGCTGCGTGGACGATACCGCAAAACTGAAGAAAAAGCAGAACGAAGGTCTCACAGCCCCCCAGAAATTCCTGCTCCAGCTCGTTTCCGGCGCGCTCTACCTCCTCGGCATGACCCTCGTCTGCGGCGTCGATACTACGATCTACATCCCCTTTGTCGGTGCTGAACTCGACTTCGGCATCTTCTATTACCTCATCGCCATCCTCCTCCTCACCGGCGTCGACAACGCAGTCAACCTCACCGACGGCATCGACGGCCTCTGTTCCAGCGTCACCCTCGTTGTCGGTCTCTTCTTCACCGCTGC
Source organism: Eubacteriales bacterium (assembly GCA_045126415.1). Lineage (GTDB taxonomy): Bacteria > Bacillota > Clostridia > Oscillospirales > CAG-272 > UMGS1696. The sequence goes on from JBGVOJ010000220.1 coordinate 6,514, forward strand.
CGGCTATATGAACGGTCTCGCGGAACCCGACGGAGGCGTTATCCTCCTCGGCGCCGTCATGATCGGTGCCTGTGCCGGATTCCTCGTCTATAACTTCTACCCCGCACGAGTCTTCATGGGCGACACCGGCTCCCTCTTCCTCGGCGGTCTCGTCGTCGGCGGTGCGTTCATGCTCGATAACCCCTTGCTCGTGATCGTCTTCGGTCTCGTGTATATCATCGAAACCGCGTCCGTTATCCTGCAGGTCGGCTACTTCAAGCTCACCCACGGCAAGCGCCTCTTCAAAATGGCGCCCATCCATCACCATTTCGAGAAATGCGGCTGGTCCGAAATCAAGATCGTCGTCGTCGCGTCTGTTGTGACCGCACTCATGGCGGTGCTCTGCATCCTCTTCGGACTGAAATAAGCCTTACATAAAAAACATCATCCCGGTCTCCGGAGCCGGAAGAAAAAAGGAGTGCGTGAAATGAATAACGACAACCGGAACCGTGCCAGTCACGCACGCCGCCGTCCGGAACAGACAGGAACTTCCGGGACACAGAATTCCCGCGCTGTGCGTTCCCCGCAGCAGACCGCGTCTGTCTCCGGAAGACCGCGTACCGCGCCGCAGTCACAGCCGTCACCGAAAGCGGGAACACAGGCCGTGGTGCGGACGGACAACACAAAGAAAATTGCGAAACGGGAACAGAAGCTTGTCAAAGCCCGGGAACGTGCGCAGGCCGAAGCCAGATGGCAGGAGGATATCGTCCGTGTCCGCGGCGGAATCGACGGTGCGATGCTGGCCATCATCCTGATCCTCGTTGCGCTCGGCAGTATTACCGTATTCAGCGCGAGTTATCCCGAAGCCGTCCGTAAAACCGGCGACGGTATGACCTATATCCGCAGCCAGATCGGCTACGTTCTGCTCGGATTCGTGTTCATGGCACTTGCAGCCTGGTTCCCGATTGACAAATGGCGCAGATGGGCACCTGTGACGGCGTACTGCATCGCGGCCGTCCTGCTGATCGCCGTTCTTTTCATCGGGACATCCGAAGGGGTCACCAAACGCTGGATCGACCTCGGTCCGGTCAATATCCAGCCGTCGGAGGTCATGAAACTGGCAATCATACTCATGATCGCGTGGTATTTTGACAAATACGAGAACCGGATGAACACACCGCGGCAGAACTGGAAGATCCAGTATCAGTGGAATACCATCTTCCCTATCGTCATTCTCGGCGGAGCGTGCGGCCTTGTTCTCAGCGGCAAACACCTCTCCGGTACCATCATCGTCGGGATGATCGGTCTTCTGATGCTGATCGTCGGCGGCTGTAAACTGAAATGGCTGTTCGCCACGGGTATTCCGCTGGCAATTGTGGTTATCGGCGGATTTCTGGCACTGAACCCGTACGCACTCAAGCGCATCACGACCTTCACGGACGACAATGCCGACAAGCTCGACGAACTGTATCAGACGACCCAGAGCATTTACGCCATCGGGTCGGGCGGACTGTTCGGCGTGGGGCTTGGCGAAAGCCGGCAGAAGTTCAGCTATCTCACAGCGGCGCATACGGACTTCATTTTTGCTGTCTGGTGCGAAGAATGGGGATTCCTCGGCGCCCTCGCGCTGATCACTCTGTTTGTCCTGTTCATGTGGCGCGGCTACGTGATTGCCCTGCGTGCGCCCGATAAATTCACCATGCTGACCGCGTTCGGGATTACGACCCATGTCGGGATTCAGGCGTTCTTCAATATGTGCGTCGTCGCGGATATGTTCCCGAATACCGGGATCACCCTGCCGTTCTTTTCCTACGGCGGCTCATCCCTCGTCGTCCTGCTGTTCGAAATGGGTATCCTCCTGTCGATCTCCCGGCAGTATTACCGCAAAAAATCCGATTTACGAAGAAAATAAATTCATTTCAAGGATGGAGTAACCACTATGAGAGTTCTTATGACCGGCGGCGGAACCGGCGGACACGTCAATCCCGCCCTCGCGATTGCCAATACCATCAAGCAGAACGATCCCGACGCCGTCATCGCGTACGCCGGGACAAAACGCGGCATCGAGAACAAGCTCGTGCCGAAGGCCGGCTATCCCATGTATCATGTGGAAGTGCGCGGCATCAAGCGGAGTCTGTCTCCGTCCAACATCAAGGCGGCCTATCTTGCGCTGACCTCTCCCATCAAGGCAAAGAAAATTATCAAAGAATTCAAGCCCGATCTCGTAGTTGGCACCGGCGGATACGTTTCCTGGCCGATTGTCAAGGCGGCGGCGTCCATGGAAATTCCCACCGCGCTCCACGAATCCAACGCTATTGCCGGTGTTGCCGTGAAGATGCTCCAGAAATGTGTCGACCGTATTTACCTTAATTTTGAAAAAACCGGGGAAACCCTCACCTGCGACCGTTCCAAACTCATGCAGGTCGGCAATCCGGTCATGGGCGGATTCTCCTCCATGTCCCGCGAAGAAGCCAGAAAAAAGCTCGGCATTCCCGATAAATACAAGTATATCATTCTTTCCTACGCCGGAAGCATGGGCGCGGAAAAGGTCAATGACGCGATCCTCTGCCTGATGCGGGAATTTACGGCGAAGCACCCCGAAGTTTACCATATTCACGCGACCGGTTCCATCGAACTCGAACTCTGCACGAGTCAGTTCAAAGAAATGGGTCTTGACAAGTACGAAAACATCGAACTCTGCGAATATATCTTTGACATGCCCGTGAAGATGGCGGCGGCGGACATCACCATCAACCGTGCCGGTGCGATGACCGTATCCGAACTTGCGATCACCGGCAAGTCGGCGATCTTCATCCCGTCTCCGAACGTCGCGGAAAACCACCAGTACAAGAACGCGAAGGTTCTCTATGATGCAGGCGCGGCGGCTCTCTTTGAAGAAAAGGAACTCACCGACGGTGCAAAGCCCCTCATCGCGGAAGTGGAACGCCTTCTCGGTCCCGACGGGGCGGCCGTCCGTGCGGAAATGGGTGAAAAGATCCGGCAGTTCGCTGTACCGGACTCCAACAAGCTGATCTACAACGATCTCTGCAAACTCGCAAAGAAATAAGGATTTACGATCATTTTCCCGGAAGGAGGGAGAATATGCAGGAGAACCAGCTCCGGCAGAAGCCGCAGCAGAACCGGACACAGGAACAGGATATTCTGTATGTCTATGACCGTGTCTGTAAAAAAGAATCGAAAACAAGGCAGATCCTGCAGGAATACGGCACCGGAGTGCTGGAAACCCCGGATGTGCAGCCGAACCGCCGGACGGAACGGCCGTTCGGAAAGGAATTTGCGGAAAGCCAGCGGAAACGTGCGGAAGAATATTTCCGTGAGAATCCGGAACGTCAGAGTACCTCTTCGAAAACCGCGTGGTCGGAGGATCCGGAAGGGACGACCTATACGGATGCGGCGGGGAACGAATACATCTACCGTCCGGCGGGACTGGCGGGAGAAGGCAGTGCGACCGTCCGTCAGCGTTCGTTCAGACAGATGATGGAGCAGTTCGTCGTTCAGATGATAGAGAGCATCGATTCCCGCCAAAAGAGCGATGAGGATGCCGCCAGACGGCAGGCCATCGCCCATAAGAAATTTACCGAAAACCGTCATGCCCTTATCACGGCATTTCTTATGCTTCTGGTGACGGCGCTGTTTATCGGGTTCGTTTACCTCGCGTTCTTCGTTATCGCGGACGTCGAGGTGGAAGGATCGGAGCTCTATACGGCGGAAGAGGTGGTTGAAGCGGCGGGATTCGCCGTGGGGGACAACCTCTATTCGTTCCATGCCGGACAGGCAGAGGAGCTGATCCTGTTCCACTGTCCGCAGATCCGATCAGCGCAGATCTCGCGTACTGTGCCGAATGCGGTCGATATTGTTCTGAACGATGATACCCCGGTGTATTACGCGGATATTTACGGAGATTATGCCGTTCTTTCGTCGGGACTGCGCGTTCTCGGCTTCACGGATGCAGAAACGGCGGAAGCGGACGGTCTGACCAGACTGATCCTTCCGGCGGTGAAGGAATCCGTGGCGGGAAGGGTTGTCTCCTTTGCGGAAGAACGCAGCCTGCGGTATGTCCGCAGCGTGCTTGCTGCTTCGGAAGGATCGGCACTGTTCGCGGAAAGACGGATCGACAAGATCGACGTCTCGGACGAGCATAATGTGAAGTTCATCTGCGACGGTATGTACATCCTCCAGCTCGGCAGCGAAAAGGAAAGCGATCTCAAACTCCGCATGGCCTACAAGACCATCGGGGACAGCGCGTTTGAACGCGAAATTCCGGCGGTTATCAATCTCGAAAGGCTCAGCGAGACCGGTGAGGCAAGTGTTCGCTATGATATGCGGCTGATTGTGGAATAGACGCGAAGCGGCACACAATCTGTCGGAATATGAACGGAAAAAACACAAAATTCAAAAATATTTTCAAAAAAACTATTGCAAATTCGTTATCCATCATGTATTATATAACGTAGTATAATGTTTTTATTATAGGTAATGGTTTGCCTAAATTTACTAAAAGACAATAACCGTACAAGGAGGGCACAGGAATGCCGTTTGAACTTGAGGATACTAACTATGAAAGTGGTGTAAATATAAAGGTTGTAGGTGTCGGCGGCGGCGGGAACAACGCTCTGAACCGGATGGTCAATACGGGCGTCCGCGGGGTTGAATTCATCGCGATCAACACTGATACGCAGGCACTGATGAAGTCCAGCGCGGCCAGACAGATCGCCATCGGCGAACGCTGCGCGAAGGGCAAGGGTGCGGGTTCCAATCCCGAACTGGGTGCGGCTGCAGCGGAAGAAAGCAGCGAAGAGATCAAGCAGGCACTCGAAGGTGCGGACATGGTCTTCATCGCAGCCGGCATGGGCGGCGGTACCGGTACAGGGGCTGCTCCCGTGGTTGCACGTCTTGCTCAGGAAATGGGCATCCTTACCGTCGGTATCGTAACCAAGCCGTTCAATTTTGAACGTAAGAAGAGAATGGATCAGGCGGAAGCGGGTATTGAAAACCTGAAGCAGTACGTTGACTCTCTCATCATCATCCCGAACGAAAGACTCAAGGAACTCGAAGAAAAGATCACCCTTATGAACGCGTTCCAGTTTGCGGACGATGTTCTTTCCCACGGTGTACAGAGCATTACCGAACTCATCAATGTACCGGAATACATCAACCTTGACTTCGCGGACGTTACCGCGATCATGAAGGATGCCGGCTACGCGCACATGGGTATGGGCGAAGGCTCCGGTAAGGGCATGGCGGAAGAAGCGGCAAGAAGCGCAATCCACAGCCCCCTGCTTGAAACCACCATTTCCGGTGCGAAGGGCGTTCTGATCAGCGTTACCGTATCTCCCGACATCGCGCTCGACGAAATCGAAACGGCTTCCTCCCTCATTTCCGACGAAGCAGCCGAAGACGCGACCGTTATCTGGGGGGCGGCGTTTGACCCGACTCTCGAAGACACCATGAAGATCACCATCATCGCGACCGGCTTCGAAAACAAGAACGAGGTCGACTCGGCTTTTAACAAGAAGGCGGAATCTGCGCTCCGCCCGGTTGCATACGGCAAGAAGACGCCCGCAGCCGTAAAGCCGGAAGTAAAGGTCGTTGAACAGCAGAAGCCCGTTCAGAAGAAGCCCGTTGAGCCCGTAGTTGAGGAAGAGGAAGACGAAAAGGACGATTCCCCGATCTCCGAAGATGATTTCAACGAAATCATCAAGATGCTCAACATGAACAAGAACGGTCAGAAGAGATATTAATCAAATAGAGTTTTTCGGGGAAAACCTTTTTAAGGAAAAGGTTTTCCCCGAACCCTTTTCCAAAACCTTTTCGGACTGGGAAGGGGGTTTTTGTTATGCGAAG
>JBGVOJ010000221.1:0-2412 GCA_045126415.1 Eubacteriales bacterium
AGCGAGTCCGGAGAATTTCGCCGCTTCCATGACGCGGTGATCCAGTTCGTCCCCGGTCAGCCCCATGTTTTTCGGGCCGAACGCGATATCCTCGCGCACAGTTTCCGCAAACAGCTGGTATTCCGGGTACTGCATGACCAGACCCGCCTTGAAGCGGACGTCGCGGATCTTTTTCGGCTCCGCCCAGATGTCCGTCCCGTCGAGAATAACCTGCCCTTCGTCTGGCTTCAGAAGACCGTTGAGCATCTGCACGAGCGTGGACTTGCCGCTGCCCGTGTGACCGATGAGTCCCGTGATGCCGTCCGCCGCACCGTCGATCTTCAGGGAAACGTGATCGAGCGCGCACACGGCCGAAGGCGTGTTTTTGTTATAAGTAAAGGTGATATTGTTCAGTTCAATGACAGCCATGACGTCATTTACCTCCCCGCTCCTGTTTCATCGCCCGCGCGATTTCCGCCGCGCAGTCGTTTACGTCAAAGAGATCGAGCCGCACGTCGAGTCCGGCTTTCCGCATTTTGTAGAGAAGCTCCGTCGTCTGTGGAACGTCGAGTCCGGCATCCCACATGGCTTCGGGATCGGAAAAGACCTCGGACGGCGTGCCGTCGCGCAGAATTTTTCCGTGATCCATGACAATAATACGGTCGGCAAGCGCGGCTTCGCTCATGTAGTGCGTGATGAGAATGACCGTGATGCCGTCCTCGCGGTTGAGCTTCATAGCGGTGTTCATGACGTCCTGCCGTCCGAGCGGGTCGAGCATCGCGGTGGATTCGTCAAAAATGACGCATTTACGCTTCATGGCGATGACACCGGCGATGGCAATGCGCTGTTTCTGACCGCCGGAAAGGTTGTGCGGCGAGCTGCGCGCGTACTTCGTCATTCCGACTTCCTCGAGCGCCTGATCGACGCGCTTCCGGATTTCCGCGGACGGAATTCCGAGGTTTTCGCATCCGAACGCCACATCTTCCTCCACAATGGAGGCGACGATCTGGTTGTCGGGATTCTGGAAGACCATGCCGATGTCGCGTCTGGCGGCAAGGATGTCCTCGTCGGTCACATCGGGATGGGTGAGTTCCTTTCCGCAGAGCCAGAGTTTGCCCGAATCGGGATAATTGACCATGCAGAGCAGCTTCGCCAGCGTGGACTTACCGCTGCCGTTGTGCCCGAGAATCGCCGTGAACGAGCCTTCCTCGATTTCAAAGGAAACGTCGTCGAGCGCACGGACGGGCTTCGATTCGCTGTCCCCCGGATAGGAGAACGTCAGATGTTCGGCTTTGATGATGGGATTTTTCTGCATAAATTACGATACCTCCCTGTTTCCGGAGAATCAGAACCGGAATTCGCAGCGCACCGACGCGCCGCTCGGCAGAACCAGACCGGAGTCGGTCACGGGAATACCCGTTTCGCCGAATTCCACATGAGCCGCACTGCGCAGGTTTACGGGAAGCGCGGTCTGAAGGATGTATGCCATCGTCGCCGGAGAAAGTCCGGTCGTGTACGAGTTGATGAGGAAGAATGCAGGACGATCGGAGAGCACCTTTACGGTCAGCGCGACGAGATCGGCCGCGCATTCCTCGAGCTTCCAGACTTCCCCGTTCGGACCTCTGCCGTAGGATGGCGGGTCCATGATGATGCCGTCGTAGCGGACGCCGCGGCGGATTTCACGTTCCACGAACTTGCGGCAGTCGTCCACGATATAGCGGCACGGCGCGTCGCCGAGACCGGAAAGCTGCATATTTTCCTTCGCCGCATTGGTCATCCCCTTGGACGCGTCCACGTGACAGAGTGCCGCGCCTGCCATGGAGCAGGCAACGGTCGCCCCCCCGGTGTAAGCGAAAAGGTTGAGTACCTTCGGACGTTCCGCGCCGTCGCCGTTTTCCGCGATGCGGCGGCGGATCACACCGTCCGCCCAGTCCCAGTTGGTCGCCTGTTCGGGGAACAGACCGGTGTGTTTGAATCCCATCGGACGCAGGCGGAACTGATACTTTCCGTAGTTGATGCACCAGTTTTCGGGCATATTGTTGACGACCCACGAGCCGCCGCCGCCCTGTCTGCGGTATACGCCGTGCGCTTCACGCCACAGCGGATTTTTCCGTTTTCCGTTCCAGATGACCTGCGGGTCGGGACGGATGAGGATATATTTTCCCCACCGTTCCAGACGTTCCCCGCCTTCGCAGTCGATCAGTTCATATTCTTTCCATTTATCTGCAGCCCACATAGATTTTTTCTCCTTTAATTGGGGAGAAACTTTTTACAAAAAGTTTCTCCCCAAACCCCTCTTCAAAAACTTTCAAACGAATTGGACAGACAAGGTTAGGTGCAGATTCGGAATACCTTGATTTTGTTCAGCGGACAGAATTTTCGGTTCGAACACTCTGCACTCACTGTGCCATGCCTCATAAATTGAAGTTTTTT